>JBBSIW010000040.1:0-10984 GCA_038231895.1 Solirubrobacterales bacterium
CCGATTCGCGTGGCCCCGTGGAGGCACGTCGCGGGCGCGAGCACCGTATCGGCGCCCAGCTGCACGTCGACGTCGATGGTCGTCGATGCCGGCGCGAGGATCGTCACACCGGCCCGCATGTGGTCCTCCTGGATGCGCCGTTGGGCGACGCCGCGGACGCGGGCGAGGTCCACGTGATCGTTGACTCCGAGCGTGAGCGCGGGGTCCTCCACCTTGAACGCGGCCACGGGCCGTCCCGAGCGGGCGATCGCCCGCAGCGCATCGGGAAGGTAGTACTCGGCCTGCGCGTTGTCGGGCGCAAGAGCGACGAGCGCCTCGAGCATGGCCTCGGACTCGAACGCGTAGACGCCTGCATTGACTTCGCGGATCGCCAGCTGCTCCGCGGTCGCGTCCCCCTCGACCTTCGTCTCCACCACACGCTCCACGTTGCCGTCGGGCCCCCGAACGACGCGGCCATATCCGGTCGGGTCCTCGAGCTCCATCGTGACCATGGTCGCCGCCACGTCCGTTACGACGTGGACCTCGGTGAGATCGCGGATCAACTCCGGGGTGACCAATGGGACGTCGCCCGAGAGCACGACGACAGGGGCGCCGGGGATGAGCTCGGCGGCGGCCGCCCGCACGGCGTCACCGGTACCCCGCGGGTGGTCCTGGACGGCGAGGGCAACCCCTTCCGGAAGCATCCCCGCCAGCGCGCGGTCCGGGCCCCCGACCACGACGATCTTCCCGGCGCCGGCCTCGAGGGCGGCGGCGATCGGCCAGCCGATGAGCGGGCGGCCGCAGAGGTCATGGAGGACCTTCGGCGTCGCCGAGCGCATCCGGGTGCCCTGGCCGGCGGCCATGATGACGACGGTGGGCAGCGGCACGGGGCGGATGCTATTGCGGCGGGGCGGTGCGCTGGACCTCATGCCGACGTAGCTTCGCCTTCCGAAGGAGGGTACGCGCTCTCCCGGGACACCGCATGAGCACCACAGAGAACGAGAAATCACCGACATTCCGGTGAGCATCCACAGTTCTGATCTACGCTTTGAGGCGCGTCATTGGGGAGTGGTCTAACGGAAAGACGCCAGCCTTTGGAGCTGTATTGAGATCCCGGTTCGAATCCGGGCTCCCCAGTCCGAGGATACCGCCGTCGCGGTCGTGGCGGGATTCCTCAACGGCAGTCTACGCCGACTGCTGCGAAACGCGATCGCGCACGGCCGCTGGGGCTACCTGCCCGACTTCAGCGGCCTCGAGTGCTGGGCCGAGCCATCACACAGCAGACAACACGCACGCCGCTCGCTCGCTCGCTCGCTCAGGATGGACTTGCGGGGGGTTGGTTGCGTGGGTGCCGCGGCCGCGGTGTGCTCGTCCGGGGTTCAGGGTCGGTCGCGCGCGGTTGCTGGGCGAGTTGGAGCGGGGGAAGACCAACGATGTTGTAGGTGGTGGAGGCGAGGCCGATGCCGGCGGCGTCGAGCTCGCCGAGGATCTCGCGGGTGATCGCGTCTTTGACTTCGCGAACACCGCGGGCGCTGACCAGGAAGCGCAGGGAGAGTTCGAGCCAGTTGTCGGTGATCCGCCAGTACACGGCAGGCTCCAGTGAGGCGTCGCTGAGGGCGTAGCGCGAGCGCATGTGGGCCAGTGCGTGGCGTGCGGCGGGGTCGGCGATGATGGCCTGGGCGCGAGCGGCAGCGAGCAGGATCTGCTCGACGTGGTCGCGGTCAACGTCGTAGTCGATGGGCAGCATGATCTCTTCCCACAGGTAGGGGAAGTCGCGCGTGTAGTTGTAGACCGGTTCGTTGAAGATCGCGCCGTTGGTGACGGTGACGAGGCGGCCGGTGTATTGCCGCGAGTTCACCCACACGGCCGGGTCGGTGCTGCTGATCGAGGGGGGCTGTCCCATCTCCATGATCGTGGTCTTGAGGAATCCGAGGCGAACGACGTCTCCGCGTACGCCGCCCAGCGTGATCCGGTCGCCGACGCCGAAGGTGTCGCCGCGGAGGATCACGAAGTAGGCGGCCAGCGAGAGGATCACGCGCTGAAGAGCGAACGCGAGCCCGGCGGTGATCAGTCCCACCCCGGTCGTAACGTCGGTGTGGGGGGTGATCCAGATCGACAGTACGCCGACCGCCAGCACGATCGCGGTGACGACCTGCACGCCCTGACGAGCCCAGAAGCGGCGAGGGTCGGCGACCTCCCCGCCGAGCAGCCGGCGGATCAGGAAGCGGGCCGCCCCGCGGAGCGCCAGCACCGCCAGCACCAGGCCGACGGTGAACAGAAGCTTCAGCCCGGTCTCGGGGGTGACGCCCACCAGGGTCACTCCGAGCACATGGTTCGAGGACAGCTCTGGCGGCGTGAGCGCCGCGCCGGTCCAGCTGACGGCACTCGGCGTCAGTTGGGTCAGCGGATCGCTCACAGCGTCCTCGATGCCGGCGTCCAGCGCCCCGCTTGTGCGTGCTCGACCTGGGTGGCCAGCTCGGCTGGCCGCGTGTTCTCGGCGGCGTCGAAGTCCTGAGCGGCCGCGCTCGCGCGCAGGCGGGTCAGTTGCTCAGCGACGGCTCGGCGGTGGTCGGACTGCTCCGTGCACCACGCAAGCTCGCGCAACAGCTCGAACAGCCGGCCCAGGACGGAGGGATCGCCGGCGCCATAGCGGCGTGGCTGCGCGACGGCGAGCTCGAGCAGGTCGGCAAACCCGCGTTGCGCCAGTACGACGCGGACCTGGTCGCGCTGGTCGCGTAGCAAGCGAGGACCCAGGTCGTGCCGGCTCAGTTCGCACAGCAACACGCAGCTGTGGCCCAACGCGTGCACCGCGGTGGTCGGATCGTTGATGCCCGGCGAGAGCGCCTTGTTGGTGACGTCAGTGAGCTGCCTGAGCCCGTAGCCGATGTCGTTCGCCGCGGTTCGCTCAAACCCGATCGCGATCGCCGCCGCTACGCGGTCCCGAAGCCGCGTGAGCGCCTCAGCATCGAACGACCCGGCGTCCGGCCAGCCGACGCCGAGCGGTGTGCCGGCGACGACGAAATCACCGGGGCAGCAATACACGCGCACGGTGGCCTTGGCGTCGAGGGCCGCCGAGAGCAGCGCGTCCTCGTCCGCGCCGACCAGGAACCCGGAGGCGTGCGATGGCAACGCCGCCGCGTCGCTGGGCGCCGACGGTCCGTTCGCAGGGATCCTTCCCGGTTGATGCGCTTGAAGGATCCGGCGAACGGAGCCGTTGGCGTCGGCGCGCACCTTGCGCAGCATCGTCTCGACGCGGATCTCTCGCGCCAGGTGGGCGAGGAACAAGACCAGGCCCACGACGCTTGACACGCCGAGCACGAACGCGACCGTCACCGAGATCTGCGGGACGAACAGCGCCTGGCGATCCCCCGCGTCACGTACCGTGCGCAATACGGCCAGCGCGTAGGAGAAGGTGCCGAGAAACAGCGCGAGCGTGACGTGCGCGAACCGGTCGCGGGTGAAGGTGCGTAGCAGTCGTGGCGAGAACTGGCTGCTCGCCAGCTGCAGGGTCAGGACCGTCAACGAGAACGTGAGCGATGTCACGGTGATCAACGAGCCCGCCACCGCGCCCAGCAACGTGCGAGCTGCACTCGCGCCGCCCCCGAACAGGTAGTCCGTCACCGCGGCCGGCAGGTCGTCGTCCACGTGCGCGTCCAGCCGCGGCAACCCGATGCCGCACGCCAACGCGAGCACGATCCCGATCAGTGGGATCGGCCATAGCTGCGTGTGCAACCCATCGCGTATCGCACTCAGCCGCGACTGCAGTCCGGAACCGCTCATCCGCGGGCGCCGCTTATGGTCACGTCAGGCCTGTCGATCATCGCGCACCGCGGTCGTGGCACGCGGGAGGCCGGACCGGGTGCGCCCAGCGGCCGCCGGCGCGATCCTCCACGCGCTCCTCGAACTCAACGTCAGTGATGGTGCTCGGCATGTCTGCTCCTCCTTGCGGAGCTCATGCTTTACACTGCGCGCCGGACAGTCCCGCGTGTCGAAGCAGACTGCCCAGGCCCGCTACCCGGGGGTCACGACGACGGCGTAGGAGCCGACGCCGATCAGGCGAGCCCCCGCGATTTGTCCCTCGGCGAAGTTCAGCGCCTTGACCACGCCGGACTCGGGGTCGAACTCGACATCGCCCACCTTGCCCAGCTCGTCGCCGGTGCTGGACAGGATCCGCTTGCCGAGCAGATGGTGGTCTTTGCCCAGCAGCGCGTCGATGCCGGCGGGCGCCTCGGTGATCGCGCCGGCGTCGTTGACGGTGACGGCATCGGCGCCGAAGCCGACGATGTCTGACCACAGCAGGATGTCGCCGCTGTCGGTCTTCTTGCATTCGATAGCGACCACGGCGCGACGCTGAGGATCGACGACGAACCCGTCGATCTTCCCGACCGTCTCAGCGGAGGTGGTGCTCACGAGCTTGCGACCGGTCGCCTCTGAGAAACGCATTAGCGGCCCTGGCTCAGGTGCTCGCGGAAGGCCTCGACCGCGGCGCCGAACCCGGCCAGATCCTGGCTCACGAAGTCCTTGGCAGCGGCGGGCAGCATGAGATGGTCCCCGGAGGCCGCGAGCGTGTCTGGCAGCGGGATGAGCACTCGTGTGCCCTTGGTTCCCAGCGCCTCGGAGGCTTCGATCTCGTAGCCGATGGCATCACACTGACTACCACGTGGCCCCTGGACCTCGATGATCACATCGACCACCTTGCCCAGATCAACGCCGGAATCGGTCAGCGCTTGAGATCCCATCACGTCACCGCCCGATCCACCCGAGCCCGCGGAGGCGTCCAGCACCGACTCGCTGGACCCCAGCACCGACTCGTCATCGATCATCACCGCATCGGAGCCCAGCGCCGCCACCGCGCCCCACACCAGCCCACAGTCCGACGGGCCCGAGAACAGCCCACGACCGGCCAGCGCGAACCCACCCACAGCGCCGCCACCGGCGGCGAAGACGACATCCTTGATCTGCGCGACGTCCTCGCCGCCCATCGTCACGACCGGGCGCTTATGCAGCTCCGAGGTGCGCATCAGCCGGCTCATGACCGTCCGTCCCGCTCGCGCGGACCCGCCGCACGCGTCGGGTCGACGATCACGCCGCCGCGGCGGCGGCGCGCCTGGACGGCCAACAACGCCCCGACCAGTAGCACCATGACGACCACCGCCACGATGAGCCACACCCACCACTCCATACCAACCTCCCGGGGTCGTCGCGGGCCACCCTGCGGGCCGAGCACCCTCGCCGACACTCTATCTGACGCCCGCCCCGGTCAGGGCCTGCGGTTGCTGGGCGTGCTGGAGCTTCGACAGCGCCGAGCGCAGGCTGATAGAGCGAGGTGGCCGAGCGAGCAGGGCCGCGGGTGCATCTGTTCGGTCATGCGCGCGAACTCGCGTCGGTGCGTGACGCGACCGGGCCGGACCGGTGCTCGAGGCGCCGCGTACCCGCGATACGCTGGCAGTGACCACTCGTCGGTTGCGGCGGCAGTCGAAGTCACGATTGAGCCCCTGCTCGAGGAGGACGCCGAACTGGCCGGCGCGATGCGCGCCCTCGCCGGTGGGCGAACGCTGTCGCGTGCGTCCACTCCGATAGGCGTTCCCATGTGGCACGGCCGGTGGGTCAGCCCGCTTGACCGGCAAGGCAGAAGGTCTTGGCGCGCTCGCGGCCGGTGTCCTTTGCAGACGCTCGCGGACGCGTGATGCCGCATCCGCTACCCCGAGAACCGATGGCCGGCGGTTCGTGGTACAGGCGACGCGTTACCCGCGCGGCCCAACGGCGAGGGGACATCTGCCGTGACTGGTCTACGCTCCGTTCATGCCGGCAGCGAGCCGACGCTTCCCGGAGTTTGCGCCCATCATCGGCAGGTTGCCGTCACGCCGGCCGCTCACGGCGCAAGACGTCGTGGTGTCAGAGCTCCGACTCGAGCAAGAGGGTGACCTCGAGATCTATTAGGCCCCGATGGAATGGGTGCGGCCCGGGGCCAGGCTGATTGCGGTCGGCACCAGAGACCCTCGACTGCCGCACCAGAGACCCTCGTGCCGCGACTTCAGCGCACCTGTCGATACAGCCCCGCCAGGCGCCCCGCCGGAACGCCGGCCAGGTAGAGCCAGCGGATGAGGACCCAGGAGGCGACGGTGCGCAGAAGTCCCGCTCGCTGCCAGCGCCGCGCGGAGGTGACCGCCGGGCCCGGGAGGCAAGCGGTACGTCCCCGGCGCTCCAGGCGCCGGACGAAGTCGTAGTCGTCCATGATCGGCAGCAGGCGAAAGCCCCCCAGTGCGGCGAAGGCGCTCGCGCGAGTCCACACCGCGGAGTCGCCGTAGTAGATGCCGAGCCGTCGCTGCATGGCGTACACGGCACCGAGGATGCGTGAGAAACGGTCAGGGCCGTCGAAGCGCAGCGCGAAGTTTCCGCCCACGATCTCGAAATCGGCGAGCGCAGCGGCCAGCGATCCGTACGCCCCCTCGGGCAGGCGGGTGTCGGCGTGGAGGAACACTAGGAGCTCGCCGCCGGCCTCGGCCGCCCCGGCGTTGAGCTGCTGTGCTCGGCCGCGCGCCTCAACGATGCGCGGTTGCAGCGAATGGTGCTGCGCGGCCGCGAGCGTCCCGTCGCTGGATCCGCCGTCGGCGACGATGACCTCGACGCGCCCGGGCAGGTTCGCGAGATGGTCGAGCGTGCCGGGCAGCGCGTTGACCTCGTTGAGCACCGGGACGATCACGCTGACGAGCGGCTCGTCGTTCACCTCAGCAGCCCTGCGATGTCGCGGGGAAAGAGCGGGTCGGCAAGGGCGGCGCGCGCGTCGGCCGGCGTATCGAGGTCGCGCTCGCCCCGCAGCATGCCTAGGGAGAGATGCGCGGCGGCGGCCGCTTCCAGCGAGAGCTCGAGTATCTGTGGCCCGCCCCACGCATCGCCTGGGAGATCGAACACGCAGGGGTGCGGAGCGGCCAGGGCCACGAGATAGTAGCCGCCATCGAACGCCGGAGCGAAGCAGACATCGCAGCCCTCGGCCAGATCGTCGAACGCCGCGGCGGCTCCAGCCGTGTCTTCACTTCTCCCGCCCGGGGCGCCTTGGCCATCACGAGCGCGGCGGGCGCGGGGGGACGCGGTCACTGCTCGAAGCGGTAGACGACCCCCGGGGGCGTGAGCGACGTCTCGTCCAACGCCGGCAGCGCGGCCGAGAGCACCGACGCGAACGTCAGCGTGCTCTCCCCCATCAGGCGGATGAGCTCCTCCACCGGCGTGGCCTCGTCACGGACGCCGTTGGCGTAATCGGTGGCATAGCCCATGAGCGCGTAAGGCAGCTCCGCCTCGCCGCACAGGACCGTCTCGGGGCCGCCGGTCTGGCTGACGGCCGTCACGCCGACGCCCGCGAGGGCGGCGATCTCGGTTCGCGTGTTGAAGCGCGGGCCGTCGACGTGCCCGTAGCAGCCGCCGTCGCGCGCGGCCGTGCCCGCGGCCGTGCCCGCGGTCACGAGCGCCTTGCGCAAGGGGGCGCAGTACGGCGGCCCGATGATCCAGTGCCCCCGTTGCGGATGACCCGGTTCTGCGAACAAGGTGCACAGCGACCCGTCTGGCAGGCGATTGACGAGGAAGTGCAACTCGTCGAAGACGATCAGCCCTCCGAGAGGCTGATCGGGGTCCAGCGCGCCGCACGCCGTGCAGCCGATGACGCAGTCCGCTCCCAACTCACGCAGGGCCCAGATGTTGGCCCGGTGGTTCACGTGGTTGGACAGGCGCTTGTGCCCTTCGCCGTGACGGGACACGTGAAGCACCGTCTGCGCCGCGAAGGAGCCCTCGGTCACCATCGCGGCACCGAACGGCGTCTCGAGGTCGTGCGCCTCGGTGACGTCGAAGTCCGGCAGCGCGTACGTGCCCGACCCGGTGATGATTCCGACCCTCGTCATCGACGCGACAATGCTAGGGCGCTCAGATCGCGCACCGGAACGCCGCGGGCAGGCTGCCGTCCTCCAGGCGCAGCGCCAGGAAGCGCTCGACGATCGCCCGCTTGCCCTCGGCCAGCGAGACCGGCCCGGCCGCCACGAGCATGTCCGGGCTTGACTCCAGGTCGCCGCCGATGGGGTGCCAGTGCACGCCATCTGCCGTCACCGTCAGCTCGGGCACGATGACGGGCTCAGAGACCTCCATGGCCTCGTCCATCTCCTCGGCGAACCCGCGCTTGACGAGCGGACGCACGGCGAAGTCGTCGCCTACGATGTCCAGCGTCGCCAGCAGCTCCCGCAGCTCCGACACCTCCCCGCGGTTCTCGGGGGTCTCGGTCATCGCCACGCGCATCGGCAGGCCGAGCTCGCGGGCATGGGCCAGGCCCTCCATGGCGCGCCCCCACGATCCGGCGCCGCGCCAGGCGTCGTGGGTGTGTGCGCGCGCCCCGTCGATCGAGCTCTGCAGCACCAGGTTCGCGCGGCCCGCCAGGGCGCCCAACTCGGCGCGCCGGCGCCCGGTGAACAGCATGGCGTTGGTCAGCACGACCGTGGGCAGCCGATCCGATGCGTACTCGAGCATCGGCACGATTGCCGGCTCGATGAACGGCTCGCCTCCGGTCACGTAGACCTCGGCGAAGCCCTCCCGCACCGCCTCGTCGATCAGCGATCGGAAGCGCGGCAACCCGATCGAGCGCTTCCGTGCGTGGGGCGAGGAGGCGACCACGCAGTACTCGCAGGTCAGGTTGCAGTGGAAGTTCGAGTAGATCCACAGTCGGGGGGGAAACACCTGCGAGCCGAACAGCGGCATCACGGGCAAGCCGTCATCGGCGGGTGCCGGCGCCTCCGCCCAACCGACTCCGTCGGCGGCGAATCCGCTCGGCAGAGCGTCGCGATAGACGTGGTAGCGGCCCCGGGAGCGCTCGCGCGGAGGGACGATCTCCAGGCACGTCGTCCACCAGCCCGTCTCGACGGTCTCGATGAACGGGGCGGGTAGGCCCGCAGAGCGCATGGCGGCGGCGTGGGCCTGCCAGTCATAGGCGAGCGCGACGAGCTGCGCACGAGCCTCGCCTGCCTCGAGGTCGAGGATCGCGTACCAGGTGTCCGGCCGACCGTCGTTGGCCGGGCGCCCCACCGTGCCGACGTTGACGATCAGGGTGCCGTCCACCCGCCGTTGCCAGGGCAGGCCCGTGTGGGTGCACAGCAGGATGTCCGGTGCAGGCCCGGCGCCGGCCCGCAAGCGCAGCCGGAGCTCGTCGTCCTCCAACGACTCCCACAGGAAGTCGTTGACCGCCAGCGGGGAGCCGTGGACCATGTGAACGTCGAGGCCGCCCAGCTGCTCGCGAAGCTCGCCCGGAAGCGTCCGCATCCACGCCGCGAACTCCGGCGAGGTGTGCTCGCGCGTGTAGTCGTACATGAGCTGGGCGAAGTGGTTGTCGCGCTCGTCGGAGTAGCCGCAGCCGCAGTCCTCGTCCCCGCGGCCGATGGCGACGTCGTAGTTGCCGGCGATGCACTCGACTCCCGCTTCGCGGAGCAGCGGCCAGACCGCGTCGCACTCCGTGCCGAACCCGCCAAGGTCGCCCAGGCAGAAGAGGCGCTGAGCGCCTCGCGCTCGGGCGTCGGCCAACCACGCCTGCAGCGCGTGGGGGTTTGCGTAGGGGCCGCCGCACACTGCGATCCTGATCACGACGCCAACGCTCCTTCCCTCAGACAAGCCGACTATAACCTGAGGGAAATTCGTGGCGGGCGGCATCGTGGATCATCGCACTCGACAGACGCCTCGCGCCGTACCAGGCTAGGAGCGTGCCCGCCCCGCCGCTCGAGCGTCGCTTCTACGAGCATTCTGCGGACCGGGCTGCCACGGCCGCTCTTGCCTCCATCTTCTTCCTTGACGCGGTCGTTCGGCGGTTGACCGAGTTCCAGTACGAACGCGCGCGGTGGTGATCGACAGCGCACTCGTGTCGCTGCTGGACGACGAGCAGCTGCGGGCGGTGCTGCGCGCACGAGACGGCCCACATCCTCTCCGATCACCTGTTCTACCGGACGGCGCTCGAGATCATTCTCAGCCTGAGCCCTTCCTCGCAGGCCTGCCCGTCATCGCCATCCGCTCGGCGCTGCTGGAGTGGGCGCGGGCGACCGAGCTGAGCTGCGACCGCGCCGCCGCCCTGGCGGTCGGCGATCCGCGCTTGGTGTGCCGCGTGCTCATGACAATCGCGGCCGGAGCCGAGGCCGACTCCCTGGACCTCGACGCGTTTCTGGCCCAGGCGGCCGAGTACGAGGACTGGGACTCGCTCTTGGACCGGGGGCGCAGGTTCTTCGTCGAGGTGGGGGTCACGCACTCGTTTCCCGTCCGCCGGGCATCCGAGCTGATGCGGTGGGTCCAGAGCGGCGAGTGGGAGCGGATCGTCAGCGGTGACTACGTCACGCGCGACCAGGAGGTCGACGCGCGCCAGGAGGCGGGTAACGCCGTCGTCTTCTACGCGGATCGCTTCCGCGGTTTCTTCCAGGACGCCGGCGAGAGCCTGCAGGCGGCGGGCCAGCAGCTCGCGGATTGGCCGCGGAGCGGAGCCGGTCCGAAGCCCTGAAGAGTTTCCCCGGCCGCAATGCTTCGGCCGGTAGCGTTACCGCCGCCATCCAAACCAGACCGGCCTGCGTAGACCCGTACAGTCCGGAACTCGACAGGACGGAGGGAAATGTCGCAGCCTGCGCCCCGCCTGGCCATCCTCGGCGCCGGACCGATCGGTCTCGAAGCCGCGCTGGCGGCCGCCGAGCGGGGCCTCGAGTTCACCGTCTACGACGCCGCGCCCACGGTGGCCGGGCACGTGCGCGAGTGGGGCCATGTGCGGGTGTTCACTCCCTGGGACCTGAACGTCTCCGAGCGGATGCGCCGTGCCCTGCACGACGCTGGCGTCGACGCGCCGCGTGGCGGGGACCTGCCGACGGGCGATGAGCTCGCCGCTCGTCTCTATGACCCCGTGGGCGCCCTGCCGGCCATCGCCCCCCGACTGCGGCTTGACACGCGAGTGGAGGCGGTGGGCCGCGAGGGCCTGCTCAAGCACGACGAGATCGGCACGGGGGCCCGC
>JBBSIW010000041.1:0-10954 GCA_038231895.1 Solirubrobacterales bacterium
GAGCTTCGCCCGCAGGCGCTTGCGTTTGCCCACCAGGCGCGTCTTGCGGCTGACCAGCTGGTCGTAGACGACGGCGATGCGGTGACGGGCCTGCACCAGCGTGTCGAGTTCGCGCGCCTGGTTTGCCTCCAGGGTCTGCAGGCGCGCCTCCGCGCGTTTGACCGCCAGGCGATCGGCGCGGACGTGCTTGAGGACCAGGGCGTTTCGATGCGCGAGCCGCTGCTGGAAGTTGGCGCGCTCGAGCAGGTCGGTGAACCCCTTGGCGTTGAGCACCACCGACGTCCAGTCCTGGCTTCCGGCCTCGTAGAGCGCGACGAGCTGGCGGCCGAGCACGACTTCGTCGCGCCGGAGCGCGACTTGCAGCAGCACCAGCCGCGAGCGCGCGGTCTTGAGCTGGTCCTGGGTCTCTGTCAGCTGCGCGCTGGCCACGTCGATGTTTGACCGCAGACGGTCGAGCTGGCCGCCGAGTCGGTTGATGTCGGGCTGAAGGGTGCCGATGCGCCGCGTGTCCTCCGCGATCGCCTCGCTCAACGACGCCTGCAGCGGTGCGTTGAGCTGGCCGACCAGGCCGTCGACGCTCGCGGCCCGAGCCGGGTGCCCGTATCCGCCAACCAAAAGGGCTGCCAGGGCCAGCAGCGCGCTGACGGCCAGGATAGCCGTGGGTGCCCGGGAGCGCATGGACCGGCGAGTCTAGGACGACGATCCCCAAACACTCAAGCTGAAGTCCAGACTTATGTCGCCTGGGTTATTTCGTTCAGAGCGGCTTCGACCTACCGCGGCCGGCGGCCCGGGCCTTCACGTCGCCGCTGCGGTCGCCGTAGAGCTGCTCGTAGGTCCGTCCTTCGACCGGTCCGTGCAGGCAGCTGTCGTGAAACAGGCGGCCGTCGATCTCGACGGCCCCGTCCCCGGCTAGCATCGAACGCCCGCAGACGAAGCAGCTCTGCTGCGTGTGGATCGCCGCCCGTCCGCGGCGCCGCTGGAGCAAGCCCGCCATGGTCCTCTCATGTTTGTATCAGTTGTGGCCAGCGACCGCTCTGCGCGGACGCGGCGCGTTGATCGCAAAGCCCACCCAAGTCGGATCCCCGACGTTGCCGGCGAGGTCGGTGGTCGTCGCCACCAGCCGGTAGCGCCCCGGCCCGAGGCGTCGCGCCGCCAGGCGCCCCGTGAAGCGGACGCGCTGGTGTCCGCCCGAGCTGCGTCGATCTACGCTGCCCGGAAGTGGGACCCAGAGCGTGCAGCGGTTCTGCCGGGCCACCGGGTGGCGCACGGGCAGGCAGCGCGTGCCGTGGCGTCGCCCCCCGCGGGCGGCCTGCACCGTGAACGAGGTAATGGCGGGCTCTGAGAGGCGGTAGCGCAGCGTCGCGCCGACGGCCGCGGCCAGGGTCGCGCCCCGCGGCGCGGAGGAGAACCTCCGGGGCGCGATGCGCAGGAAGCGAAGCGCGGCTGGGGTGTGATCGTGGCAGGCCGCCGAGCCGGTATCGGCGACGCCGGCGCCCTCGGTGACGAGCTGCCACGAGTAGCCGCGGGCCCCGAGGCTCATGGCCAGCACGCCGAAGTTCTCGGTGTAGCGCACCTCGCTGTTGGCGTTCGCCTGGCGGATGAGCCCAAGGCTCTTGCCGCCGGTGCCCACCACGAACTCCCGTGGGCTGTGCACGGGATCGGGCGCGCTGTCGGCGTCTTGGGGCGCGAAGTGCTCGTAGACGTGGTTGTGGCCGCTGAGGACGACGTCCACGTTGGCCCGAGTCAACGTCCGCCAGACGTCGCGCATCCGTGAGTCGCCGCCCTGTGAGCTGAACAGAGCGTGGTGCCAGTAGGCCATCGAGCACGAGCGCGGATGTGCGGCCAGGTCTTGACGCAACCACTGCTCCTGCTCGGACCCCGTGGCGCAGGAGACGAACGCGCAGTTTGAGTTCAGCACCACCACGTGCCAGCTGCCGAGCTCGTAGGAGTAGTAGCCCCGTGCCGGGTCTCCCGCCGCGGGGCCGAAGTACTGGTAGTAGCCGGCGGCCCCGGGCGTGCCGTACTCGTGATTGCCCGGGGCGGGTCGGATCAGGGCCTTGAACGCGCCCCAGCTCGGCTCGAACGAAGTGAGATAGTCGCCCAGCGCTCCGCCCTCGTACTGGTTGTCGCCGAGCACGGCGACGGTCGAGGGGTTGATGGCGCGCACCAGGGCGGCGGTGGCGACCTGGTGGCATGACTTGCGCGCGAGCGGCTGCGTCGTCGGGCACGCGATGTCGCCCGCCGCGGCCAGCACGGGATCGGGGGCCGCGTCCGCAGCCGTGGGGCTCACGGCGAGGCCCAGGGCCAGGGTGCAGGAGAGCCCCAAGATCCATCGTCGGCTCCGTTTCATCAAGCGAAGCTAGCAAGCCCCTGGGCCGGGGACGCCGGTCTGTGCGAGCGCCCTGCTAGCGGCGAGGGGTGGCGGCGCCCGTGCTCGTCCTAGCGCCGCTCGTGGCGGCCGCGGCCGCCGTCGCCGCGGCTGCTGCGGCGGCCCTGGCGTTGGCCTGGCGTTGGGCCTGCGCCCGGCCCGCGCGCCGCCCCTGAAGGGTGCCGCGGGTGCGGCCGGCCTTGCGGCCGCGGGTGAGACCCGCGGCGCGGCCCTTGGCCTCTGACTGGCTGTAGGAGCGGCGGAAGGCCGGGCCGGCGATGGCCTGTCGGGCCTGAAGGCTTGTGCGCTCCGCGTCGGCGCGGCTTGCCACCGAGCTCTGGCCCAACGACAATCCCGCCCGCGCCGCGCCCGCGACCACCGCGACGCACAGGAGCAGCACGAGCGCGACGCGCAGGGCATCGCCGGTCGTGGTTGGGGTCGACGGGTGGGCCATGGGTGGGGGCCCGGGGTGCCCGGGGATCGAGCCGCGCCGACCCTGCGCGGCGCCGGGGCGCGCGGGGGCGAACCTGGGGGCGGGGGCTGGACGGGGCCTGAGGGCGGGATCGGCGCGTGGAGGCGCCGAGCGGCGCGGAGGCGGCGCCGGGGGCCGGTGAGCCGCGGCTGGCGGGGGCGGCCGCTCTTGCGACCGCGGCTCAACCGTGTCGACGACCCAGCCCCGCTCGGCATCGTGGACGAACGTCCACTGCTGGTCGAACCGCGTCTCGGCGCCCGGATGTCCGTCGAGGATCGCGCCGGTCCGCACGTCCTCGAGCCAGTCGCGCGCGCTGAAGCCAACCGACGCGACGAGCCGATCGCCCTCCGCGGAGTCGCCGAACTCGATGCGTGCCAGCGTGGCGTGCTCGAGCTCGAGGTTCTCGATGCGGTTGACCTGGGAGAAGGCCTCGAAGCTGTCGAACCACGAGTCGATCCGGGCGCCCATCGCATCGGAGACATAGGGCGCCAGCTCCTGCGCGTCACGCCTGGTCCAGGCCAGCTGCACTGCGTTGAAGCACTCAACCACGCGCGAGGCAAGCGTTGCGGGGTGCCATTCGACCGCGCTGCCGTTGGCCGTGGAGGGGCTGAGCAATCGCCGCGCCATTCGTGCTAGCCCCCGCTGCTCTCGAGCGCCTTCTTGTAGGCGCGCCCGTAGGCGGGGCGGTACGTCTGGGCGTCGCCCTCCCTCGTCCCCCTCGCCAGGCCGGCGGCGAATCCCTGCTGAGACCCGCGCGTTCCGGCCTCTGCCTCTCCGGCGCGCTCCCCGGCGGCGCGCGCGGCGCTGAGGTCGGCCTTGTTGACGATGCCCGCGACGTATCCGATGGCCAGGCCGCCGACGATCAGGCCCAGGACGACCATGATCCGCAGGCGCAGGCTCGCATTCTCGATCCAGCCCAGCATGCCTTCCATCAGAGCGATTAAACCGTCCTCGACGGTCGAGGTCCCCGTCGCGGCCCGCAGCTACGCCGGCTTCACCGCGTCCAGGAGCCACTGCCCCTGGCCGCTGGGCACGAGATGCCAGCGCTGGCGAAAGTCCGCGCTCGCGGATTGGCTGCCATCCACCACCGCACCGCTGGTCATGTCAGCCAGCCAATCTCGCGCGGTGAACACGACCTCGACGACCGGGGAGCTGCTGCTCGCGGAGAGCAGCGTCACCTCCCGCAGCCGCGGGTCCTCCACTCGGTTGACGACGCCGTCGCGCCGCAGCGCGGCGAGCTCGCTCGCGAGATGATCGCGCAGGCGCGCGGAGACATAGGGCTCGAGGCGGTGGATGGCGGCGCGGCTCCAGGCCGCCTGAATGATTGGCAGTGCTTCGCCCACCCAGTGGCGTACGTGCTCGTCGAGGCTCGGAGGCGCGCCCTGGGTGGGGGTGGCACTGCGGCCCGGGGCTGCGGACGCCGGTGAGCTGCGCCCAGGCCCCACGTCCCAATGCGCCTTGGGAAGCGTCGTGGCGAACGGCATGTCGACGCCGCGCGCTGTTTCAGGGAAAGACGAAGAACGCTGTGCGCGAGCCGGCGCTCTGGCCGGGCGGGTGCACATAGAACGTGTAGAGGCCGATCGGCGTGGTGGCGTCGGCCGAGAAGTTGAGAAAGGCGCCGCCGCGTGGAAGGAAGACGTTGTTGAACGGCGCTCCGGCGAACTCGAAGCCCGGCGCCAGCGCTCGGGTGATGAGCTTGGTGCCCGGGAGGGTGGACCCGTCGGGACGGAGCAGATCCGCCTCCAGGTTGAACCCGGCCGGCCAGCCCGTCACCCGGAGCAGGACATTCTGCCCGCGCCGGATGTTGCTGGGCTCCATGTGTGCGGCCGGGGCGGCGACGTAGAAGCGCCCGCACCGCCGTTTGCCGCTCTGCACGAAGCACAGCCGCTCCGTGACGCTCTGCTCGGCGAACACCTCGGGCTTGGTCAGCTGGAAGCTGACCCGGCCGCCGCGGTCGGACCTTACCGAGTACTTCTTGAACGGCGACTTGTTGAGGTCGACGTTGTAGTACTCCACCCTGACCCGCCGTGAGGGACGCCAACCGGTGCCCATGAGCGTGAAGGTGGTCTCGAAGTCACCAACCGTGGGACTGATCGACACGACCTTTCTCGCCTGGGCTGTCGGCGCCAGTGCGAGCCCGACCGTGACCAGCGCGGCGACGACGATTGATGAGCGTGAGAGCACAGATCCTCCTTGAAGAGGGCGCAGACTCTAGCTGTCAGTGCGGCCACGCGCGCCGGTGCCGGTGCGCCTCAGCCGATCAGGCGCCGTTCTTGCGGTTCGCCTTGGCCGCGGCCGCGGCGTCACTCAGCTGTTGAGCCTCGTCTGCGGCGGCCAGGGCGCGCTCCTTCTCCTCGAGCGCCTCGGCCTTGGCGTCGAGCGTCTCCAGGCGCTCGCGCTTGGCACGGTCGTCGATGGCCTCCTGGGCGCGAGCCGCCGCCTCCTCGGTCGCCTGCTTGCGGCGCTGGGCGGCCTCGGCCGCTTGGCCCTTGGTGGACTCGCGGCGGCGCTCGGCCTGTGCGTGCTTGCTCTCGGCCGTGGCGGCTGCGTCGGCGCGGCGCCGATCGGCGTCGTGCTGGCGCTCGGCCACCCGCTCGTCGGCACGCTCGGAGCGCTGCGCGGCCTCGGCCCGCAACCGCAGCGCGGAGGCCCGCTCGTCCGCGGCCTCGCTCTTGCGCCGGGCGTCCTGCTTGACCCCGTCGTCGCGCAGCGCGGCGCCGGCGACGCCGAGCACGCTGGCCTCGATCCGGTCGAGCGCGAGCTTCATCGAGGTGGCGCCGTGGCCGCCTCGGCTCAGAGCGAGTGCCCCGTCGACGGGCAGCCGGGCCAGCTTGATCGACCCGACAACGGCGGTTCTGGGAATCGTGAGCACGTTCATCTAGCTCTCCTCCGGGTCGATGGCGTCGGCCTTGGCCTCGGTGCGGCGCGCCTCCTGCTGCAGGTGCACAGCAGCGCCCGCCTCCGACGCCCGTTCCTGTTGCCCTTCCTCCTCGGTGCGGTCGGCCTCGTACTCGCGCGCCGCACGTTCTGACTCGGCGGCTGCGCTTTCGCGAGCGGCCTGCGCGTCGGCATGCTGCGCGACCCGCCGCCGGTCGTGTTCGACGGCTTGCTCCTGATCCTTGACCGCGAGCTCGGTGCGCAGGCGCTCGCTCTCGAGCTCGGTCTCGGCCCTTTCCTCCTCCAGCTCGGCTTGAGCTTCGCCCGTCTGGGCGGCGGCGGCCTGCTTGGCCGCATCCTTCTCGGCTTCGACCTGCGCCTGCTGGAGCTGGCCCTCACGGGCGAGCTCATCGTCTCCGACCAGTGAGCCGGCGGCTTCCTTGGCCCGGCCGGCCAGCTTGCCCGCCAGACCACCAGCTGTTGTCTGCGACGTTTCGGGATCCATGGTTTCCAGGCCTTTCATTGCTTCGCGGACGTCGCGTGCTTGGACTGCGGCTCGGCTGTCTGTAGCGCGCGCACGCGGGTGCTGACACAGGTCCTACCCAAACCGCCACTGCCCGAACATGAGTTCGCAGCCTCACGCCCGGCAGCGCACGTACACCGGCGAGGAGACCAGCGGCAATCCGCGAGCGTCGCTCCCCCGGACACTCAGCCGGTACGCGCCCTTCTGGGTGAGGGTGACCGCGGTAGCGAACGTGCGGTCCGGCGCCAATGCGATCGGTTTCGTGGCTCGCACGTAGCCGAATCGGGTCTGGCGCTCTACGAGCAGGACGGGCGAATCGGCGAGGCCCCCGGCGGTTCCGGAAAGCGCGAGCGGCGCATGCGTCCGGACCGCTGCCGCGGCGGCGGCGAGTCTCGGTGCCTCCCCGGCCGCCTGCGGCTGGCCGGTCGCCAGGCGTCCGACCGCGCGGCGCAGCTGCGGCAGCCGCCGGTAGAGCTGGCCTCCGGGGCAGTCGGTGGCGTTGACGTCGCGATGGCCCGCGATGCGCGGGAGCCGCACGTGGTCGCCCGGTCGGTATTTGTCGGGGTGCGTGCCGCGGTCCGTCACGACCACCCGTCCGGCGACGGGCGCTCCGTGGTAGGTGAGCTTCCAGGCCAACAGCCGCGCCAGCGCGCCGGTGGCGGCGGAGGCGGGCGGGGCACCGGTGAACGAGCCCAGGATCGCCACGCCGGCCGAGTTCTGATTGAAACCGCCGGCGTGCGCCCCCGCTACCGCCTCGAGCACACCGCCCGCGCGGCCCTCGAAGATCTGCCCGAAGCGGTCGACTACGAAGTTGTAGCCGATGTCATCCCAGCCGCGGACGTCACGGTGGAAGATGGCGATGGCGAGGACCATCGCCGCGGAGTCGGCCGGACCGTAGCCGTTGAGCGACTCGGTGTGGTGCACCACCGCGAGCGCCACCTCACCGTAGAGCGGTCGCGCAGAGGGCCGGCCGGTGCGGCCCTCCCAGGCAGATCGGGAAATGATGGGTGGTGCGCCCGGGGCCGGCCGTACGGCCGGCAGCCGGGCGTCGCGGGCGAGCGCGCGCCGCAGGGCCGACCGCCGGCGGGCGCCCGCGGTGGCTGTGCCGGTCGAGTTGACGAAGTGGACGCGGAGGCGATGGACGCCGTGGCGGAGGCGAAGCTCGAGCGTGTCGCTGCCGCCGGTCCACACGGGATCGGTGACGCCGCCTGCCTCTCCCGCCTCGCGCTCGTGGGCGGCGGATGGCAGTGGCTGCCAGGCGCTCCAGACGGCGCCGTCGCGACGCACGCGCAGGTCCCCGCGAAGCTCTGGAGGTCCCTCCCAGGTGAAGCCGAGCAGATCGAATCGCGCGGGCGCGTGCAGGGAGACGGTCCGGTCCGACGGGACCGTGCCCGCGTCGAGGGAGAATGTGAGCGTGTGCGGGGCGTCACCACGGGCAACGGGTGCACGGCCCAGGAGCGCGAGCGCGACCCCCGCAGCGCCGCGGGCCACCAGCGTCCGGCGGGTGAGCTCTACCTGCATTCTCGGCGATAACGCGGGGCGCCCCCCGGGAGTTGCGGGCTTGCACGCACGCCCACCGCGGGGTGCTCAGCCTCTGCGGTCCTCCGAAGCGGTCGCGGCGAGCCGGGACAGCCCCGCGCCGATCAGCACGAGTCCCAGCCCCACGCCCAGCAGCAGGCCGAGGTCGAGCCCGGTGAACGGCAGGTGCGAGGCAGCAGCTTTGGACACCTGGCGCGGTCGGTCGGCCTGGCCGTCATTGCCCGTGCTGACGTCGGACTGCACCTGTCCCGCCGGCGTGGAATAGGCCTGCGGTGGTGCGCTTTGCGCGGCTGCCGGCGACGCCGCGATGGCGCACACCATCGCCAGCGCGATCACAACTGCGGTAAAGCGTGACATTTCCCTGCCCTTCCGCCCGGTTGGGCGCCGGAAGCATTCGCGACAGAGACTGCAACACGCCACACCGGCCGAAGTTGGCAACTTGTGACCGGTATCAATTCACGCTGGGGTCGAACGGCATCCGCGCCACCACGGCGAAGTTCCCGCCCTTACGCTCCAGGACCGCGTGCCAGAGCTCCTGCGCGTGCGCGGCGAACACATCGTCGTGGGAGGCGGGCTCGACGATCCAGTCCTCGCGCTCCATCTCCATCTCGAGCTGGCCGGGGGCCCACGCGCTGTGGCCGGCAAACACGCGGGCGCGCCGGATGATGCCGCCTACTTCGTCGAGGTCGCTCCCCACCGCGACGAAGCCGACGTTGCCGAGCACCATCAGCGCCGCCGCGTCGGGCTCATCGAACTGGGCGAGGACGATCAGCGACGTCTCGTCAACCGGGCCGCCGACGTACACGCTGTCGTCGAGTCCGGTCAGTCGCGCCAGCGCCGGTGACAGCGAGCGAACCGCGGCCTCGGAGGGCCGGTTGAGGATGACGCCCATCGCGCCGGTCTCGTCGTGCTGGGCGATCAGCACGACCGCCTGGCGGAAGTTCGGGTCAAAGATCGAGGGGGAGGCGATCAGGACCTGCCCCTTGAGAAGCTCGCCTTCGGGCATGGGAGTCATTCTGACTGGTGGCCCGCCTGCGTGCCCCGTACATCGTGCGGACCGCACTCTGGAAGCGCGGGGCCGGGCTAGAGTTGCCCGGTGGCCACCAAGCGGAAAGCCGCCGACCGCGCGGCGAAGGCCCTGCGCGGGATTGCCCACGACTGCGACGTCCACAAGGCGGCGGCCGCCGCCCTGGCGACCGGCGCCGCCGCGACCGCCGGCAAGCTGGGGTGGGACAGGGCGGCGGCCAGGCGTCAGCGCGAGGCGCTGCGAGCCTTCCGGCTGCGGGGGGACGAGCCCGTGCCCGGTGGCCGAGCTCCAATCCGCACGCGCCCGGGTGGCGACCTGGACGTTTCACCACACCGGCTTCGACGCCGTCGCCCCGGGTGTGCGCAGGACCTATCGGCTGGGTCGTCGCGCCTACCGTGCCGCCCGCGCGGATCCGAGCACCGAGCATCTCCACGACTGGCGCAAGCGCTACGCGTCCGGCTTCTCGTGGTGGCCGCCGAACTCCATTCGCATCGCCGACATGATCTTGCCCGCGTAGTCGCCCTCGCGGCGCGACTCGAAGCGCTCGAACAGCGAGTTGGTGAGAACGTAGGCGGGAACGCCCTCGTCGATCGCGGCGATGGCCGTCCACCGACCCTCGCCGGAGTCCGACACCCGACCGCTGAAGCTCGAGAGCTCGGGGTCGCGCTTCAGCGCGATCGCGGTGAGGTCGAGCAGCCACGAGGCGATCACGCTTCCGCGCCGCCACACCTCCGCCACCTCGGCGGCGTCGATGGTGTACTGGTAGTGCTCCGGGTTGCGCAGCGGCGTGGTCTCAGCGTCGGACTCCTGCTCGCGGCTGCCCACGTCGGCGTGGTTGATGATGCTCAGGCCCTCGCCGTAGGCGGCCATGATCCCGTACTCGATGCCGTTGTGGACCATCTTGACGAAGTGTCCGGCACCGCTGGGGCCGCAGTGGAGGTAGCCGTGCTCGGACGTCGAGGGCTCACCCGAGCGCCCCTCGGTGCGCTCGAGCTCACCGGCGCCGGGGGCCAGTGACTTGAAGATCGGGTCCAGGCGCTCCACCGCCTCCGCATCGCCGCCGATCATCTGGCAGTAGCCACGGTCAAGGCCCCAGACCCCCCCGCTCACGCCCACGTCGACGTAGTGGATGCCCTGCTCGCGCAGCTCGTTCGCGCGACGGATGTCGTCGTGGTAGTAGGAGTTCCCCCCGTCGATCAGCGTGTCGCCCTCCTCCATGAGCTCGGCGAGCTCCTTGGCGGTGCTGTCCACGAAGGCCGCTGGGACCATCAGCCACGCGTTGCGCGGGGCGTCGAGCTTGGAGACGAAGTCGGCCCAGGACTCCGCGCCGGTGGCGCCCTCGTCGGCCAGGCTCTTGACTGCATCGGCGTTGACGTCGTAGACGACGCACTCGTGGCCGTCGCCCATCAGGCGACGCACCATGTTGGCCCCCATCCGGCCCAGCCCCACCATTCCCAGCTGCATCTACTGCTCCTTTCGAATCCGACCTACGAGCTCATGGAACCCAACGATCGCCGGCCGGCGTGACCACGAGCTCGTGGGTCATGCCCCGCATGCCCTGGTCCACGAGAAACCCGACGGCGCGCGCGACCTCGGTCATGTCCGCCAGGGCCTCGCGCGGCTGGTCGCCCGTGTAGGCGGCGGTCTTCGGCGACTCGATCGTGGCGTCCACTGCCAGCAGGGCGACATGGATCCCCTGCTCGCGCAGCTCCTGCGCGGCCGCCTGCACGAGTGCGCGGGTGGCGAAGGCGCCCGCCGCCCACGCCCCCTTGCCGGGCATGGCGCGTCGCGAGGAGCCGCCGGTCACCTGTACCAGGGACCCGCCTCCGCCCGCCTCGCGCAGCGCCGCGGCGCCGGCCGAGAGGAACACGAAGCTCTGCTCGGCCACTGCGACCGCCCACCCGCGGAACGCCTCGAGGCTTGCATCGGCCAGGGGGCCGCCGCCGAACGGCCCTCCCTCGGGCGGCCGCGCCGCCGTGACCGCGTTGACCACCGCATCGAGTGAGCCGGACTCCTCGCGCGCCTGCGCCAGGGCGCCCGCCAGCTGGACCGGGTCGGAGGCGTCCGCGCGCAAGGCGCGGGCGCCGCGGGCGCTGACCTGCTCGAGGGTGTCGTCGCTGCGGGCGACGGCAGCGACGTTCCAGCCCC
>JBBSIW010000042.1:0-10855 GCA_038231895.1 Solirubrobacterales bacterium
AACACCGCGCATACCGACGACACCCAGCTCAATGTGTTCGGCGACTTCGCGCCCAAGCTCTCCCCCGCCTCCCGGGAGGCCGACGTCCTGTTCCTGGCCAATATCCAGCCCGACGTACAGCGGGGGGTGCGCGAGCAGTGCGAAGGTGCACGGCTCGTGGCCATGGACTCGATGAACCTGTGGATCGAGACGGCGCGCGACGCCCTGGTGGCGACGATCGAGGGCGTGGACTGCCTCCTGCTCAACGACGCCGAGTTGCGGATGCTCACGAAGAAGGCGAATCTCGTGCAGGCCGCACGGGAGGTCCTGCGGTGGGGGCCGCGCATCGTGGTGGCAAAGCAGGGCGAGTACGGCGCGGCGCTCATCACCGAGGACGACTATTTCGCTCTGCCGGCGTTTCCGCTCGAAACGGTTCTGGACCCCACCGGCGCCGGCGACTCGTTCGCCGGTGGGTTCATGGGCTCGATCGCCTCGCAGGGACTCCAGGACCTGTCATGGGAGGCGCTCAAGCGCGCGGCCGCCTACGGGACCGCGCTGGCCTCCTACAACGTGGCGGAGTTCGGCACCGAGCGTGTGCAGCGGCTCGCCGCCGAGGAGATCGGCGACCGGGTCGACGAGCTGCAGCGCATCACGACCTTCGCCGCCGAGCCGAGCCCGCTGCGACGCTGATCGAGTCCGCACGTGCGAAGGGCCGCCCGGCGGCGGCCCTTCGCATTCGTCGCCAGCTGTACCAGCGGCTGTTACTGCGGCAGCGAGGTGTTCAGGAACGGGTCGTTGGGCGTCCGGCCCTTGATGTCGTTGAACTCATAGAACTGCCCGGGCGTCTCGCCGCGCTGGCCGAAGCCGAAGCCGGCGCCCTTGAGCTGGTCCACCGCCTTGAGGATGTCGGTGAACCCCTTCTGCCCGCGGTTGGGGGCGTCGGCCCGCTCGCGACCGTTGTAGCGGATGAAGACGCGATCGTTGCCGAGCTTGTTCAGTGACTGGCGGGCGAGCGCGCGGTGGACCGCCTCGACGCCCATGAACTCGGCGGTCTGACGCGCCAGCTTGCCGTTGCCGGCGTTGCCGAATGTCGTCGTCCCGACGAGGTAGGCGTTGCAGAAGATCTGGTCGCCTACCTCCAGTGTCGAAAGGAACTTCGCCGCGTTCGAGAACACGACGTCTGGGATCCAGATCCTCGTGGTCATGGGCTTGCCGCCGAGCTTCTTGGAGGTGAGCACGTCGTAGTGGACGAGCTCCTCGCGAGCGGCCGCCTTGACGTTGCGTAGGGTCACCGCGTCCGGAAGACTCACGGGCCCCTGGAAGCGCGTGGATCCCTGGCCGCCCACGGAGCCGACCGTGTTCACGATAGTCGCCAGCACCTCGGCGGTCGCGGCGACGGCCAGGATGTTCTTGGGCGTGTTGTTGGTCTTGTGCTTGTTGGTCTTGTGCTTGGCCCATGCGTCGTCGTTGTTTACGAGCCCCAGTATTCCCATGCTGCCGAGGGTTGCCGCGGCGCCGGCGACGAACTTGCGCCGTGTGGCTGCTGACTCCTCGGAGTATTGGTCGTCTACGGCGTCGTAGACCGTGTTGAGAGCGTCGGACATCCTTGAGATACCTCCGTGGTTTGAGTACAGACCACCGAACAGAGGGTGCCCAAGGGGCCCCCGCCCGTGTTCGGTACATCCGGTGTTGCGCACCACCAACTCCCTGGGATCACCCGCGGTCCGCCTGGTAGGCCAAATACCCCTCGAGTCGGCGCGTTGGCGTTCAGTTGGGCTGCGCGGCTCGACGTATGCCCGCCTGCGAGGGCCCGCGACCGTTGGCCCGACGGCGCGATCGGAGTAGCATCGCCAGCTTCCGAGGAGACCGAGGAGCCCGCGTCGCCGATGGATTGGACGTTCATCTATCTGATGTTCCTGCTGAAGCTCCCGATCATCGGCGCAGTCTGGATCATCTACTGGGCGGTCAAGCAGGAGCCCGACCCGGCCTCGGAGCGCCGCGACGACGGAGGCGCCAGGCGGCGGCCCCACCCCCGTCGGCCTTTCCCGCGCCGCCCTCGTCGCGGGCCCCACGGCGACCCGCCGGTGCCCTCGCCGCCTCGCGTGCGAACCACGGTCGCGCGGTCGCGAACGCTCGAGCGCTGACTCACCGCCGACCGCGTGAGCGGCCTCGCCGACATCCTCACCGAGCGCATCGAGCTCTCCGTCGGTCCCGACGCGCGGATGGGCGCCTACGTCGCTCGTCCGACCGGCGCCGCACCTCGTCCGGGAGTCATCGTCGCGCACGAGCTCTTCGGCGTCAGCGCGCACGTGCGGGATGTCTGCGAGCGCGTTGCCACCCTTGGCTATGTGGCCTGGCCCCGGTACCTGTTCCACCGCACAGCACCGGGCGTAGAGCTGGCGCACGACGAGGCGGGCCGGAAACGCGGGTTTGAGCTGCTCGGGCAGATGACGCGCGGCGAAGCCCTGCGTGACGTGGGGCAGCGATGGACCACCTTCGCGCCGGGGGAAGACCCCATGTCGGCACGGTCGGCCTGAGCCTGGGCGGACACGTCGCCTACCTGGCGGCCACCGAGCTGGACCTCGCCGCGGTCGCCGTCCTCTACGGCGGCTGGATTCCCGGCACCGAGATCCCGCTGAGCCAGCCGGAGCCGACGCTCTCCGGCACGCCCAGGATAAATGGCCGCATGCTTCTCCTCGTCGGTGAGCATGATCACGTGGTCCCACCTGAGCATCGTCTGGCGATGGCCGGAGCGCTGCGAGCCGCGGGAGTCCGTCACGAGCTTGTCGAGTATCCCGGCGCCCAGCGTGGGTTCCTCTGTGACCGCCGTGACTCTTACGATCGCGGATCCGCCTCTGACGCCTGGCACCGCATCCAGGAGCTCCTCGCCGGCGAGCTTCTGGGAGTCCGCGACGGCTGACAAACTTTCCGGCGTGGCCGCCACGCCCGCCTCGGTCCTGTCCGATGGGACGATCATGCGCCTCGTCAGCGAAGGCCGGATCCGCATCGACCCCTGGGACGAGACGATGGTCCAGCCGGCCAGCGTCGATCTGCGGCTCGGTGACACCTTCCGCGTCTTCCACAATCACCGCGTCGCGACGATCGACCTGCGCGAGCCGCCCCGCGGCCTCACCGAGCAGGTGAAGGTGACGGACGACCTGCCCTTCGTCATTCATCCGGGCGAGTTCTGCCTCGGCAGCACCGCGGAGCGCGTGGAGCTGCCCGACGACATCGTGGCTCGCATCGAGGGGAAGAGCTCGTTGGGCCGTCTCGGACTGATCGTCCACGCGACGGCCGGCTTCTGCGACCCGGGTTGGAAGGGCACTCTGACGCTCGAGCTCAACAACCTCACCCGCGTGCCGATCAAGCTCTACGCCGGGCTGCCGATCGCCCAGCTCTCGTTCATGACGCTGGACGCCGCGGCGCTGCGCCCCTATGGACACGAGCAGTTGGGCAGCCACTACCAGGAGCAGGCCGAGGCGACCGAGAGCCGATATCCGGGATCGTCACCGGACCCCGCGGCCCGGTAGAGCTCCAATGGACGACGACGGCCCGGCCATCTCCTACAAGCTGCTCGCGTCCGGGACGCCGGTCTACGCCAGCGACGGCCGGCTGGTGGGCACGACCGATCGGGTACTGGACAACCCGCGCGAGCAGATCTTCGATGGGATCGTCATGAGCACAGAGGACGGCCAGCGATTCGTCGACGCCCCCGAGGTCGCGCGGATCACCGAGCGGCGCGTCACGTTGTCGATCGACGCGGCCGGCGCGGCCGAGCTCACGCCGTATGAGCCGGGCGCCCCCGAGTACAGCGCCAACCCCAAGGTCGGTCGAGTCGGCCGGTTCTTCGGCGGCGGCTGGAAGCGCCGCTGAGAATCGCCGTAGCCCGCCGGCCGTTGGCGACCCGCCACAATGGGTACGACGACCGCAAGGCCGAGCGAACAGGAGCCCGAGATGAGCACGGAGACGACGCAGGCGACGGAGAGCGCCGACGGCAAGGTGGCGAGCGCTGACTCCCTGACGGTCACCGACAACCGCACCGGGAGCAGCTACGAGGTTCCGATCGAGGATGGGACCGTTCGCGCGATGGCCTTCCGCGACATCAAGGTCTCAGAGGACGACTTCGGGTTGATGACCTATGACCCGGCGTTCACCAACACGGCGTCCTGTCGCAGCGCGATCACCTTCATCGACGGCGACGAGGGCATTCTCGAGTACCGGGGCTACCCGATCGAGCAGCTGGCCGAGCACTCCACGTACCTCGAGGTCGCCTACCTGCTCATCAACGGCGAGCTCCCCAGCCAGCAGCAGCTCGAGGAGTGGACGCACGAGATCACGATCCACACCTTCGTGCACGAGAACATCAAGAGCTTCATCCAGGGCTTCCGCCACGACGCGCATCCGATGGGCGTGCTGCTCGGCTCGGTGGGCGCCCTCTCGACCTTCTACCCCGAGGCCAACGAGATCAAGGATCGGGAGAACCGCTACATCCAGACCATCCGGCTGATCGCCAAGATGCCGACGCTCGCCGCTTTCGCCTTCCGCCACTCACACGGGCAGCCCTACAGCTATCCGGACAACGACCTCGACTATCCCGGAAACTTCCTCGGGATGCTCTACAAGATGACCGAGCTCAAGTACCAGCCCGATCCGCGGCTCGAGCGCGCGCTCGACATCCTGTTCATCCTCCACGCCGACCACGAGCAGAACTGCTCCACGAGCGCCGTGCGCAACGTGGGCTCCTCCGAGGTCGACCCCTACTCGGCCATCGCGGCCGGAGTCGCGGCGCTCTACGGACCGCTGCACGGCGGCGCCAACGAGGCCGTCCTGCGCATGCTCAAGCGCATCGAGAGCAAGGAGAACATCCCCGACTTCATCACCGGGGTGAAGGAGGGCAAGGAGCGCCTCATGGGCTTCGGGCACCGCGTGTACAAGAACTACGACCCGCGGGCGAAGATCATCAAGTCCGCGGCCGAGGACACGTTCGCCGTCACCGGGACCAATCCCCTGCTGGACATCGCCCTGGAGCTCGAGCGGATCGCGCTCGAGGACGACTACTTCGTGGAGCGCAAGCTCTACCCGAACGTCGACTTCTACTCCGGCCTGATCTACGAGGCCCTGGGCATGCCGGTCTCGATGTTTCCGGTGATGTTCGCCATACCGCGGACCAGCGGCTGGATCGCCCAATGGTTGGAGCTGGTGGAGGACCCCGAGCAGAAGATCGCGCGCCCGCGCCAGATCTACACGGGTGCGCGCGAGCGCGACTACGTGCCGGTCGACCGACGCTGAGCTGACGGCCGGCGCCAGGAGCTCCGACCGCCCGCGAGGCTACGGTGGTCGTATGACCACCGCCGAGCTGGCCGCGCTTGATCGCCGGACTCTCTGGCATCCGTTCACGCAGCAGCGGGGTTGGGAGGACGAGGCCCCGGTGATCATCGAGCGCGCCGCGGGTACGACGCTCTACGACACCGAGGGCAAGGCCTACATCGACGGTGTCTCATCGCTGTGGTGCAACGTCCACGGCCACGCCCACCCCACGGTCGACGCTGCGGTGCGCGGTCAGCTGCAGCGCCTCGCGCACTCGACGATGCTCGGCCTTTCACATCCGCCCGCGATCGAGCTCGCCGACCGCCTGGTCGAGCTCGCTCCCGATGGCCTGCGCCGCGTCTTCTACTCCGACAACGGTTCGACGGCCGCCGAGGTGGCGCTGAAGATGGCATTCCAGTACTGGCAGCACCGAGGAGAGAGCGGGCGTACGGGATTCGTCTGCCTGCGTGACGCCTACCACGGCGACACGATCGGCTCGGTCTCCGTGGGCGGGATCGAGCTCTTTCATTCGCTGTATCGCCCGCTGCTCTTCGATGCCTGGCAGGCCGAGCCGGGCGACGCCGACGACATGGCCCGTGTGCTTGAAGAGCACGCCGGAAGCGTCGCGGCCGTGATCGTCGAGCCACTCGTGCAGGGCGCCGCGGGCATGCTCGTGCACCCGCCGGGCTACCTGCGCCGGGTGCGCGAGCTCTGCGACGAGCACGACTTGTTCCTGATCTGCGACGAGGTGGCAACTGGCTTCGGCCGCACCGGGCGCATGTTCGCCTGCGAGCACGAGCAGGTCGCCCCCGACTTCCTCTGCCTGGCCAAGGGACTGACCGGCGGGTATCTGCCGCTCGCGGCGACCCTGACCACGGAGCGCGTGTACGAGGGCTTCCTCGGTGAGCATCAGGAGCTCAAGACCTTCTTTCACGGCCACACCTACACGGGCAATCCCCTGGCCTGCGCCGCGGCCCTGGCGACCCTCGACGTCTTCGAGCAGGAGCACACGATCGACCGCCTCCAGGCCAAGATCGAGCTGCTCGGACGCTGGCTGGAGCACTACGTGGCGCCATTGAGCGCGGTGGCCGAGGTCCGCCGGTGTGGGTTCATGACCGGCATCGCACTGCGTCGGTTTCCCCCCGAGGCCCGCATGGGCCACCGGGTCATACTCGCCGCTCGACGGGCGGGAGCCATCGTCCGCCCGCTGGGCGACGTCGTGGTGCTCATGCCACCCCTGGCCATCGCCGACGCGGAGCTGCAACGGCTGGTCGAGATCACCAGGGCGGCCATCATCGAGGCGAGTGCGGGCGCAGGCGAAGCTCCGTACGCCGTCGCGGCCTGACCCTCGGTTTCAGTCTTCGTAGAGCTCGAAGTCCCGCTTGCGTGCCCCGCACACCGGGCAGAACCAGTCGTCGGGCACGTCCTCGAACGGCGTTCCGGGCACGATGCCCCCGTCGGGGTCGCCCTCCGCCGGGTCGTAGATGAACCCGCACGAGGTGCAGATCCACAACTGGGCGGTCGTCGTCTCGCTCATGGCCTATAGCCTAGCCAGGTTGGCCTTGGCGCTACAGCGCCTGGCGGTAAAGCTCGGCGAAGTCCTCCGCCGTCGTCTCACGCGGGTTGACGAGGGTGCAGCCGTCACCCTCCGCGCCTTCCACCAACCATGGGATGCCATCCTCGGGCACCCCGACCTCCGAGAGCCGGGTCGGAAGGCCGAGGGTCCGGACCGTGCTGCGCACGTGCTCGGCCAGCGTATGACCCACCTCCACGGCGGATCCGCCCGACTGGAGTCCGAGGATCTGGTTGATGTCGCGGTAGCGGTCGGCGATCGGGTCCCCGCCGCCGGCGTTGAACTCGATCACCCAGGGGAGGTGGATGGCGTTGGCGATGCCGTGCGGCACGTCGTAGTGGGCGCCGCAGGGATGCGAGAGGGAATGGGCGATGCCGATCGCGCTCGACGAGGTCGGCGCGATGGCCAGGTTGGCGGCGAGGAGCATGTTCCCGCGGGCGTCCTCGTCGTCGGGGTCGGTTACCGCGGACTCGAGGTTGTCGCGGATCAGACGCAGGGCCTGCAGCGCGTAGGCGCTGGCGTGCGGGTTCCACTCGGAAGACACGTGGCCCTCGATCGCGTGGGTCATTGCATCCATCCCGGTGGCGGCCGCGATGGCGGGAGGGAGCGTCCGAGTGGCCTCGGGGTCGAGCACCGCCAGCCTCGGATACATCGCGAAGTCGGCCACCGCAAACTTGATGTGCGCTTCGCGGTCCTTGATCACGGCCGCGAAGGAGGCCTCGGATCCCGTGCCGGCCGTGGTGGGGATGCAGGCCAGCGGGGCGAGTGCGATCGCTTGGCCCATGCCGTCGGCCTCACGCGGCAGCCCGAAGTAGCCCTCCCAGTCGCGAGGCTGACCGCCGTGGGTGAAGATCACGATCGCCGTCTTCGCCGTGTCCATCACCGATCCGCCGCCGACGGCGAGCAAGGCGTTGGCGCCGCACTCCAAGGCCGCGGAGGCGCACGCCACCACGGTGGCGCCGTCGGAGTCCTGGGGCACCGCATCGAAGATCCCCGCTACATCGACATCGACGTCGCCCGGAAACCCGGCCTGGACCCGATCGATGAGGCCGGTGGCGCGGATGGTCTCGTCGGTGACGACGAGCACCCGCCTGGCCCCCTCCTTGGCGAACTCGAACCCGATGCTCTCGATCAGTCCGCGGCCGGCGATGACCCGAGTGGGGGCGACGAACTGATAGAAGTCCTTGAAGCCAGCCAGCTGGGGCCCGGTCCACGCGTCGCCGACGGCGCCCGCCTCCATCTCAGCTCGCCTCGACGAGGTCTCCGCGGCCGGCCGCCTCGAGCTGGGTCCGGTAGCGCGGGAACACCGGCTTGACCAGGGGCACGAGCTTGAGGATCTTGGCCACCGGGCCCTTGGCCTTCATCTGCCCGCGGGCCAGAGCCACGGTCACGTTGACCTTGCCCAGCCAGAAGCGGTGGGCGGTGTCGGCGGTCATCGACATCACCACCTCGGGAGCGAGGTCGGTCGGGCCGAGGTCGACCTGGGGCTCGGCGTCCTGGCGCATGCGTACGGTGATCGTCGAATCCGGATCGCGAAAGGCGTACTGGACGATGGTATTGGCGCGCCGGAACTTGGGCATGAGCTCGTCATCCTCCATGAGGTCGAGGAACAGCTGCCCGATGTAGCGGTACACCTCCTGCTCGTCTTTGAAGTACGCCACCAGCACCTCTCTGTCGCTTGCCGGACGTCCGGCGCCCGACCACGGAGCTGCCGGACGGGCGGCGCCAGCATAGTGGCTCGGGTCCCCCGCCCGGCTGGACCCGGGTAGGCTCGCAGCCGTGGACCGGCCCACCTTGAACCCAAAGCCCCCCGATGCCCAGCTGCTGCGCGGACGCAAGGCGCTCGTGACCGGTGGAGCGTCGGGAATCGGACAGGGGATCGCACTCGAGCTCGCCGCGCACGGGGCGGCGGTGGCGATCAACTACCAGAGCTCCTCAGACGCGGCTGACGCGATGGTGGAGGAGATCACCGCCGCGGGCGGCCGGGCGATCGCCGTCGCCGCGGACGTCTCGAGCGAGGCGGAGGTCACGGCGGCGTTCGCGAGCGCTCGCGACGCCTTCGGAGGCTTGGACCTGCTGGTCAACAACGCCGGCCTCGAGAAGCCCTTCGAGCTCGTGGACATGCCGCTGGAGGAGTGGCAGAAGGTCATCGACGTCAACCTCACCGGCGTGTTCCTGTGCTCGCGCGAGGCAGCCCGGATCATGCGCTCCGACGAGAGCCGAGGGGCGATCGTCAACATCACGAGCGTGCACGAGCAGATTCCCTGGAAGCAGTTCTCCCACTACTGCGCCTCCAAGGGCGGGGCGAAGCTCTTCGGCCAATCGATCGCCCGCGAGCTGGCCCCCCACGGGATCCGGGTGGTGTCCGTGGCGCCCGGCGCCATCGCGACGCCCATCAACGCCGACGTGCTCACCGACCCGAGCAAGCGCGCGGAGGTCGAGGAGGAGATTCCGCTCGGCCGCTGGGGCGAGGTCGGCGACGTGGCCCGGGCCGTGGCCTGGGTCGCATCGGAGGAGGCCGACTACGTGGTCGGCTCGACGCTGTTCGTCGACGGCGGGATGACGCTCTACCCGAAGTTCGTGTAGACCGGCCCCACCCCGCCCAACGCTACCCGCCGCCGTAGGCCACGACCATGTCGGTGGCCACCGCCACGAGGAAGCCCAGCGAGAGCACGATCAGGCCGAGCTCGCGGTGGCCGAAGCGCCGCATGCCCTGCCAGACCTCGCCGATCACGTAGAGGATCGCTCCGCCCGCGAGCGCGTAGAACGTGACCTCCAACGGCTCGCTGGTGACGCTGTAGCCGAGCATCGAGCCCAGGAACACAGGTCCGCCCCCGATCAGCCCGGCCAGCCCGATCCAGCGCCAGGAGGGGCGCACCCCCCCGAGCGGGCCGATGATGCCAAAGCCCTCCGTGGCGTTGTGCAGGGCGAAGCCGACGATGAGCACGGTGGCGAGGCTGACCTCTCCGGCCTTGGCCGAGACGCCGATGGCCAGGCCCTCGGCAAAGTTGTGCAGGCCGACGGCCGTGGCGACCGCGAGCCCGGTCTGCAAGGCACGCCGGCGTGCAGCGTCGGCCTCGACGGCCAGCGCGGTGGCCTCCGTAGGCGCGACGGCGGCTGCGCTCTCGCCACCGGCCATGGGAGGCGAGGTACGCCCGCGGGGGCGCATCCGTCGCTCCAGCAGGGCCAGCCCCGCCGTACCGGCTGCGAAGCCGGCGGCGAGCAGCGCGCCGTAGAGCGCCGGCTGCCCGAGGCCCTCCTTGCCCTCGCTGAACGCCTTGACGGCATCCTCGAGGATCGCCTCACCATGGGACATCACGTCGACGAACAGGAACGCCAGCACCCCCACGGCGAACATCGCCAGCGCGACACGCGAGCGGTCGCCGAGCAGGCGCAGGCGGGCGAGGGGAAGCCCGAGGTAGATGGTGAACCCGGCGAGGGCTCCGAGGAGGACTGTCTCCGAGAAGCTCATGGATGCGGCTCCTGTCAGGATCTGTGGACTTAGGGTGCCCTAAGGAAGGCGAGCCTAACACGTTCGCGCGGCAACACCAACCCCCGGGGTCGGGTATCTGGCGCGGGAGCACCAGTACCGGCAGGCACGGAACTTCCGTGGGGCCGAGGAGTTACAGTGGGCACTGGGAGGCATCATCCATGGAAGCCTCAGCTCTTCAAGCCCCACTGGCCGTCGGCCGCATCTCGCTCAATGCGACGCTGCTGCGGCTTCGCTCCGACGATCAGCTCGTGGCGCTGTTCCGGGCCGGCAACGAGGAGGCCTATCGGGTCATCCACGACCGTTACCGTCAGCGCCTCTTCGCCTACACCCGCCAGATGTTCGGGGGCTCACGCCAAGACGCTGAGGACGCCCTGCAGGACGTCTTCCTTCGCGCCTACGCCGCGCTGCGGGCGAACGACCGGCCGATCGCACTGCGCGCGTGGCTCTACCGGGTGGCGCACAACCGCTGCATCGATCAGCTCCGTCGCCCGGTCCCGGCCGCC
>JBBSIW010000043.1:0-10846 GCA_038231895.1 Solirubrobacterales bacterium
GACGATCGTGACCGTGGGGCCAAACCAGGACGTGGACATGGGCCCGCCCTGGTTCAAGGTCTTCTCCGCGCTGGCGATGATCGCCGCCCTCGCCCTCACGGCGATCTTCACCGCCGGAGTGGTGGACCGCCTGCTCGACCGCCGCCTGACCGCCATGGTCGGCTCGCGCGCGGTTCCGCGCAAGGACCACGTGATCGTCGTCGGGCTGGGCAACGTGGGGCTGCGACTTTGCTTGGCGCTGCGCGACCTCGGCGTTCGGGTGCTGGCCATCGAGAGCGACGGGGACAACTACAACGTCGCGCGGGCCAAGAATTACGGCATACCCGTGGTCCTCGGGCGCGGGGGGAGCCACTTCCTGCTGCGCAGGCTCTCGCTCGGGCGCGCCCGGGCACTGGCCGCGGTCACCTCCGACGAGGTCGAGAACATCTCGATCGTAGGGGCCGCCCTGGGCATTCGCGAGGACCTTCGGACCCTGCTGCGCGCCGGGCGCGGCGAGGTGAGCAACGAGACGCAGTCGCTGTTCAAGCTCGGCATCGTGCGCGACGTCAACCGCATCGGCGGGGCTTTCGTGGCCGCCGCGGCCCTCGGCTCGCAGGCAAGCGAAGCCTTCCTGGACGACGAGACGGTGTACCTGACCATGCCTGACGGGAAGATCGAGGCCTTCCACGAGGAGGAGGACGAGGCGGGGGACGCCCACAGCGACGAGGCAAGTCGGGCGGGAGCCGGCGACGAGTAGCGCCGAGCGCGTTAGGCGCGGGCGTGAGCGATCAGGCTCAGGCCCCAGGGAAGGCGCATGCGGCGCTCGATCGGGCGCCACCCACGCAGGAGGGCCTCGTAGACGCCCAGGGACGCGGGCGTGATGGCGGCGACGCCGCGCAGCGAGCTGACCAACCAACCGGGGACGCCGAGCAGGTTGAACGAGTACAGCGCCTCGAGCTCGAGGCCGGCCTCCCCCACCACGCGGGCCAGGCGCTCGCGGCTGTAGCGCCGCTCGTGGCCGTAGCGGAGGTCGAGGGCGTTGTACAGCCGGGGGTGGGCGGGCACGAAGATCGTGAGACGGCCCCCGGGGCGCAGGGCGCGAGCCATCGCCGCAGTGGCGGCGCCGTCGTCGGGGATGTGCTCGAGCACGTTCTGGCACAGCAGGAAGTCGGTCTGTCCGGGCCGCTCACGCAGCGCCGGGGACTCCGGCAGCAGCTCGCAGGCGACCTGGACGCGGGGATCGGCGCCAAAGCGCTCTCGCAGGGCCTGCGCGCATGGGGCCGTGGGCTCGATGAGCAGCAGGCTCCCCACGTCGCGAGCGAGGAGGCGGTGGCTGAACGTCCCGATGCCGGCCCCGACCTCGACCACCGCGCCGTGCACGAAGGGCGCGAACTGCTCGAACATCCAGGCACCCAGCCGGGGAGCCCGCGCCAGGGTCTCGAGATCCCACAGCTCCTCGCCGGTTCCAGCGGAGGCATTCCCGGAATCGGTCCGTGCAGACGGCATGGAGTGCGAGTATTGACGATCACCCGCGCTCTCGGGGTGTCCCAGCGCATGACCTCAGACCCCGACAGCTCGAGCGCCGCCGCGCCTCGCCCCCTCGACGAAGACGCGCTCGTCAGCGTGCTCGTCGCCGCCTACGACGAGGAGGCCACGATCGCTCAGGTGCTCGAGCAGGTGGGTGCGCTGGGGCTCAACGCCGAGCTCATCGTGGTCGACGACGGCTCGAGCGACCGCACGCCGGAGATCCTGCGCCGCCTCGAGCAGACCGGCGAGATCCCCGGCCTGCGCGTCATCGCCCACCCGGCCAATCGGGGCAAGGGCGCCGCCATCCGGACCGCGATCGACGCCTCGCGTGGCGACGTGGTCGTGATCCAGGACGCCGACGGCGAGTATCACCCGCGCGATCTTCCGCGCGTTTTGGGACCGATCCTGGACGGCCACGCCGACGCGGTCTACGGGACGCGGCTGCGCGGCGGACAGCCCCAGCGAGCGCACCTGTTCTGGCACTATGCCGGCAACCGCTTCCTCTCGCTGCTGACCAACGTCCTCTACAACACGACGATCTCCGACATGGAGGTTGGCTACAAGGCGTTCCGGGGGGAGCTCATCCGTTCACTGCATCTCGAGTCCGAGGGCTTCGGCTTCGAGCCCGAGGTGACGGCCAAGGTGCTGCGCAGGCGCGTGCGCCTCTACGAGGTGCCGGTGTCCTACTTCGGACGCACCTACGAGGAGGGCAAGAAGATCACCTGGCACGACGGAGTGGCCGCGGTGTGGACACTGCTGCGCTACCGCCTTGGGCGTGAGTAGGCGGGTACGCGCTAGGCTCAGGCCCCGGCCGTCGGACACGGCCGTCCTCCGCACATGAGCACCCCAGCGACCCAACGCGAGGCCGGACAGTCGCCCTCGGCATCGATCGGGGACTTCGACCACCACGCCGACACCTACCGCGAGGACGTCGCGAGGGCGATCGGCTGGAGCGGCAGGGACGTCGACTACTTCGCCGAGGGCAAGGCGGACCTGCTGGTTTCGCTGGCCGCGCGGCGCCTCGGCAACCCATCCGAGCTGCGCGTCCTCGACGTCGGCTGCGGCGTGGGCGTCACCGATCGCTTCCTCGCCGGGCGCTTCGCCCAGCTGCACGGCATCGACCTGGCGGCCGATGCGATCGAGGAGGCGCGAGCGGTGAACCCGGAGGTCGACTACCGCGCCTATGAAGGCGGGCACATGCCCTTCGAGGACGACGCCGTCGACATCGCCTTCTCGATCTGCGTGCTCCACCACGTCCCCCCCGCCGAGTGGACGGCCTTCGCGCGGGAGATGCACCGGGTGGTGCGCCCCGGCGGCCTCATAGTGGTGTTCGAGCACAATCCGCTGAACCCGCTCACGCGGGTGTCGGTCAGCCGCTGCCCGTTCGACGAGGACGTGACCCTCCTGCGGGCCGGCACCACCGAGCGCCTGCTGCGCGAAGTCGGGCTCAGCGAAACCGAACGGCGGTTCTTCTTCTTCCTCCCCCTGCGCAAGATCGCGGAATCCCGTCTCGAGCACGCGCTGCGTCGCGTCCCGCTCGGCGCGCAGTACTACGTCGCCGCAACCGCCTGACGCCCGGAAGCGATAGGTTCACCCCACGACAATCGAGGAGAGGAGACCGCATGGCCGTGGTCAAGATCATCGAGCTGGTGGGCAGCTCCAGCACCAGCTCGGACGACGCAGTGCAGAACGCGCTCAACGAGGCCAAGTCCACGCTTCGCAACATCAAGGCCATCGACGTGGTCTCGACGGGCCTGCGCGGCGAAGACCTCACCGAGTGGCGCGCGCACATCCGCGTCGCCTTCCTGATCCAGCGCGGCGTCAGCGAGTAGCGGCTGGGTCAACCGGTGGTTCTGCTAGCGCCCCACTTCGTGAAGGGTGCGTAGGACCTCGTCGGCCGACGTGCCCTTCTGAACGAAGCCGCGAGCCCCCGCCCGCAGCATGTCGAACGACGCCGAGGGCTCGTCGGAGGCGCTCATCCCGATGATCACGGTGCCCGGGCTGAGCTGGTGGATCTGAGTGGCTGCTCGGATACCGCCGCCCGGCATGATCCAGTCGAGGAGGGCGATGTCGGGCGTCTCCGCCCGGGCCAGCTCGACCGCCTGTCGGGCATCCTCCACCGCGCCGACGAGCGTCAGCGAAGGGTCTGCGTCGACCAGGGCGCTGTAGGTGGTGCGGGCCACAGGGTCGTCGTCTGCGATCAGCACGCGACGTCGGTCGTCCTTGGCAGGAGCCTGTGTACCGACGTCGCCGACGTCGTCCTCGGCCTTCGGTTCGGGGACGGACGGGCTTGGCCGGTGCTGCCCAGCGCGCATGGCGGCGTAGGAGGCCTTGAGCCGCTTCGCGCCGAGGAGGCGCAGCTCCAGATCGTCGGGATCGACCGGCTTGGTCAGGTAGTCGTCGACACCGGCCCGCATGGCCTCCAGGGCATAGCGGTGCTGGCGCAGCGCGGTCACGGCGATCACGTAGGTGTAGTCGTCCTGGTCGTGCTCTCGAATCATCCTGCACAGCTCGATGCCACTGAGATGGGGCATCGTCCAGTCGGTGATAACCACGTCGGGATGGGTGGCCCGGAAGCGATCCCACGCTTCGGTGCCGTCGCTCGCCAGGGCGGTGTCGTGGTCGAGCTGCTCGACTCGCATCTTGAGCACCTGGCGCGCGGTCGCATCGTCCTCAGCAATGAGCACCAGCATGGCTCACCTCCGAGGCGTTGGATTTCAGGGCGTGGGCAGCCGCAGCGAAGGCGTCCTCGAGCGCCGGCAACGCACCACCGGCGCGGGCCATGTCCTCGACCGCCGCCTGTGCCTCGACGTCGGCGCAGAGGTCCCTGAGACTGGTCGCGCCGAGGCTCGCACAGCTCCCGCGCAACTTGTGCGCAGCCTGGCACGCGCGGTCGCCGTCGTCCTTGGCAACCGCGGCACCGAGCTCGTCGATCAGCACGCGGCCCTGCCTGAGAAACACGTCGACGAGCTCCGTGAACGCGGCGGGCGGAAAGTCGGCGCGAAGACGGTCGACCTGCGCCGCGTCGAGCGGCCCATCCGCGGCCGGCGCAACGACCTCGGAGCCTGGCTGCGTACCGCGACGGACCCATCGCGAGACCCGGTCGTCGAGGGCTTCGGCGCGCAGGGGCTTTGTCAGGTAGTCGTCCATGCCCGCGGCCAGGCACCGCTCGCGATCGCCGGTCAGCGAGTGGGCGGTCATCGCGATGATCGGCGTGTGGGCCCGAGGCCCTTGTCGGCGGCGAATCTCGGCCGTCGCCTGGTACCCGTCGAGCCCCGGCATCTGGCAGTCCATGAAGATCCCGGCGTATTCGCGCGCCTGGGACATCTCGACCGCTTCCCGGCCGTCGCCGGCGACATCGACCTCGAGTCCGCGTTTTTCGAGCAGGGCAACGGCGACGCGCTGGTTGACCGGGTTGTCCTCGGCCAATAGCACCCGCGGGGCCGGAACACTGCCCTGGGGCCTGCGCGCGCCGTTGGGCGGCGGGGTTGGGCTGGGGCGACCCGCGCCGGCGGCGCCCATGACAGTGGCGATCTCATCGAACAGGCGTGACTGACGGACCGGTTTGGTCAGGTTGCCGTGGACGCCCGCGGCCTCCCCCTCCCCGCGCTGCCCCCCCGACGAGGACAGAAGTATCCGCCGCACCGCACGGAGCTTCGGGGCCGCGTCGATGGCGCGGGTGAGCTGGATCCCGTCCATCTCCGGCATGTTGAAGTCGAGGAGGCACAATCCGTAGGGCCTGCCGCTGTCGGCCGCGGCGACGAGCAGCTGCAGGGCCTCCTGGCCACCGGCGGCCGTCTCGCATTGCATCCCCCACGCGCGCACCTGTCGCTCGAGGATGGAGCGGTTCGTCTCGTTGTCGTCTACCACCAGCAGCCGCAATCCCGCCAGCTGAGCGGTTGGACGTCGCGCGCTGCCGTCTCCGCGGCCGGCGTGCAGCGGGACGGCGAACCAGAACGTGCTCCCGGCTTCCTGGCTTCTGGCTCCGATCTCGCCGCCCATCAGCTCCACCAGCTGCTTGGAGATGGCCAGCCCCAGCCCGGTGCCACCGTACCTTCGGGTGGTCGACGGGTCGGCCTGGGAAAAGGAGTCGAACAGGGCGTCGATCCGTTCCGGATCGATCCCGATCCCGTTGTCGGAGACCTCGAAGCGGACGGTCGCTGCTCCTGCCGTCGCGCCCTCACAGCGCACGCGTACCACAACGTCTCCTTCTGTCGTGAACTTGATGGCGTTGGAAACGAGGTTGACGAGCACCTGCTGGAGCCTCGCCGCGTCGCCGCGGACGCATTTCGGGACGTTCTCGTTCACGTCCACGATGAGCTCCAAGCCCTTTTCGTGAGCCTTGACGGCGAGCATTGCACCCGCGTTCTCGACCTGCTCGATCAGCTCGAAGTCGGCCTGTTCGAGCTCGAGCTTTCCGGCCTCGACCTTCGAGAAGTCCAAGACGTCGTTTATCAGCGCGAGCAGCGCCTCACCGGATGAGCGCGCGATGCCGGCGTACTCGGCCTGCTCGGCGGTGAGGTCGGTGTCGAGCAGCAGGTCCGTCATGCCGATGACGCCGCTCAGCGGCGTGCGGATCTCATGGCTCATGTTGGCCAGGAACTCCGACTTCATTCGGGAGGCATCAACCGCCTGATCGCGCGCCAGCCCGAGCTCGCGCTCCGCGTGTTTGCGTTCGGTGATGTCGCGCAGGAATGCGTTGAAGGAATAGCCGTCCTCCGTGGCAAGCGCCGAGATGGTCAGCTCGATCGGGAATTCGTGTCCGTCACGATGCATGGCGGTCAGCTCGAGAGGCTCGCCGAGCACCGGCCCCTCCCCCGAGGCCAGGAAACGCTCGATACCACGCCGATGCGCCTCGCGGTGACCGTCTGGGACGATCGTGTCGGCAAGCTCGCAGCCGAGCGCTTCGGCGTGCGACCAGCCGAAGGTCTTCTGCGCCTGGGGGTTCCAGGCCGTGATCCGCCCGCGCTCGTCGAGCGAGATAAAAGCTTCGTTTGCCGTCTCCAGGATCTGGCGGGTCTGGCGCTCGCTGGCCTCCAGGGCCGCCTTGCTGTGCTTGCGCTCGAGGAACTGCGCGATCTGGCCGGAGAGGGTGTCGAGGACCTCGAGCAGCCCTGGGTCCGCAGGGCGAACCTCGTCGCTGAGCAGCTCGATCACGGCCAGGCACCGACCTGCGCTCACGATCGGAAGCAGGATGCAGGCGTGGAGCCCGTCGACGGCTGCGGCCTCGCTGCGGTGGGAGTGTGGCTCCTGGCTGACGTCCGGGACCCAGCACGGTACCCGGCTCTGGTAGACCCGGCCGGGGAGGTCGGCGCCCGGCGCGAGCTTCAGCTGCTGGGTCGCAGCTCCGAGCTCAGCGGGCACAGCTCCAGGGCCATACCAGAACGCCGCGCAGCGCAGCTCCTCGCTCGCCCCGGCGCGCGATGGCATCCAGAAGGCGCCCACCCGCCAGCCTATGGGCTCGCAGATGGCCGGCAACAGACTCTCGAGCGCCTCCTCGATGCTGCCGGCCAGCGCCAACACCCGGGTCGCCTCGAGCTGCACCACCGCGTCGCGCTGGGCCCGCTCGCGCGCCTCCTCGGCTTGCATGCGCTCGGTGACGTCGCGTGCCGATGCGTAGATAAGCTCCTCCTCGGGCGCGGCCATCGCACTCCACTCGAGCCATCGCCAGCCGCCGTCCTTGGTCTCGTAGCGGTTGACGAAGCCCACGGTGAGCGCGCCACCGGCCAGCTTGCCGGACTCCTGCTCGGTGGTCGCACGATCCTCCGGGTGAACGAAGTCGACGAACGGGCGCGCCGTCAGCTCGGCGTCGCTCCAGCCCAGTGCCTCTGTCCAGGCCCCGTTCAGCTTTTGGAAGCGGCCGTCAAAGCCGGCCGTGCACAGCATGTCGTGTGCAAGGTCGAAGTAACGGCCGCTGCGCCTCAGGGCCGCCTGGGCTTCCTGGCTCTCAGCATGGTTGCGGTCAAGCCAGCGCGCGAAGTGCCACACGAGCACCGCGAGGACCCCGATGACCCCTCCCGTGAAGAGTAGGAGGCCGGTTCCCGTGCCGTAGAGGCCCGACCGTTGGCCCTGCCAGCGTAGGAAGCCCAGCACCCCGACGACCACGACCGCCGCAGGAAGCAGCCGGCGGACGACCGCGGCGCCGGGCCCCTGGCTTGAGATCAGGCTGGACCGCCTCGACGGATGTTTCACGGCGATGACAGTCGCCGGTCGTGTCTGGATTGGCGCATTCGCACTATGCGTGCCATCGACAACGCTGCTCGCTACCTTGAATGGGTGAGGCGCGCGAGCTGCGCGCGCCGTTCAGAACAGCCCGAGCTGCTCGCGCTGCACTTCGCCCCCAATCGCGACCGGCTCGGGGGCCAGCTCCGGCTCGGGGACGGCGAGCTCGGGCTCCGACGGCGCCTGGGGCTGCTCGGGCGCCGGTAGCGCCAAGAGCTCGGGGATGCGGGCGAAGTCCTCGCGCAGAGTCTCGAGCATGCGCGGCGTGTACAGCGCCGCCGCGGGGTGAAACAGCGGGTACAGGCGCACAGCGCGCGGACCGATCGTGCGCAGCTCGGGCTGCCCGTGCAGGCGGGTGATGCCGGTGAGGTCGGCGCGCAGCAGCTTGGTGGAGAAGTTCCCCAGCGTGCACACCACCCGCGGCTCGACGAGCTCGACCTGACGCAGCAGGTAGTCCTGACAGGCGTCGATCTCCTCGGGCTGAGGGTCGCGGTTGCCGGGAGGCCTGCATTTTAAGGTGTTAACCACAAACACGTCGCCGCGCTCCATGCCGATCTCCCCCAGCAGCTGGTCGAGCAGCTTGCCCGCCTGGCCCACGAAGGGCAGGCCCTGCTTGTCCTCGTTGGCCCCGGGCGCCTCGCCGACGAACATGAGGTTGGCGTCCGCGTGGCCGGACCCGAACACCACGGTCGTGCGGGTGGCCGCGAGCTGCGGGCACTTCGTGCACCCCTGCGCCTGCTCGTAGACGCTCTTGAGCGCCTCGCGCCGCTGCTCTGCGCTGGCCATCGGGCTCGATGGTAGCCCCCGGCGCCGACGGCCAGCTTCGGGTGTAACCGCAAACTGCGAGGGGTATATTGATTGGTTGACGCCGCAGTACCCGGCGCCAGGACTCAGCTGCAGCCCCCGCGCCGGTATCTCCATGCGAGAACTGGACCGACACAACACAGATGACGACCTGCCCGGCCGCTGCGCGGTCGTAGGACGCGGACGCCTCGGCAGCGCCCTGGCATCGGCCCTGCGCGAGGCCGGTCTCCAAGTAGACGGCCCGCTCGAGCGCGGGGCCGGGGCGGCAGGGGCAGGCCTCGTGCTCCTCTGCGTCCCCGACGGGGAGATCGCCGCCGCGAGCGCCTGCATTTCCTCCGGTTCCCTCGTCGGCCACTGCTCGGGCGCCAGCGACCTCGGGTGTCTGGGTCACGAGCAGGCGTTCGCCCTGCACCCGCTGATGACCGTCACCGAGCACGGCGCCTGCTTCGCGGGGGCGGGCTGTGCCGTCGCGGGGTCGACCCCGCGCGCCCTGCGGGCCGCCACCGCGCTGGCCCAGCGCCTGGACATGCGCCCCTTCGCCATCGCGGAGGACGATCGCGCCGCCTACCACGCCGCGGCGTCCATGGCCTCGAACTTCCTGGTCACGCTGGAGGGAGCGGCCGAGCGGCTCGCCGCCTCCGCCGGCGTCGACCGCGGCATGCTTGCGCCGCTCGTACGCGCCACGGTCGAGAATTGGGCGGCGCAGGGAGCGCAGCGAGCGCTCACGGGGCCACTCGTGCGGGGCGACGAGGCCACGGTGGAGCGCCAGCGCGACGCCCTCGCCGAGCGAACGCCCGAGCTGCTCGAGCTCTTCGACGCTCTGGCGGGAGCCACCCGCCTGCTGGTGGCCGGCGAGGTCGCGGCATGAGGACCATCCGCACCGTCCGCGAGCTGCGCGAGGCCCTCGAGCCAGCCCGCCGCTCGGGCCGGCGCATCGCACTCGTTCCCACGATGGGTTCCTTCCACGAGGGGCACCTGTCGCTCATCCGCCGCGCCCGTGCGGAGGCGGACATCGTGGTGGTCTCGCTGTTCGTCAACCCAGCGCAGTTCGGCGCCGAGGAGGACCTCGATGCCTATCCCCGCGACGAGGCTCACGACAGCGCCCTGGCCGCCCAGCTGGGGGCCGATGTGCTGTTCGCCCCCTCCTACGAGGAGGTCTATCCCCATGGCTTCGCCACGACGGTAGAGGTGGGCGTGGTCACCGAGACCCTCGAGGGCGCCCGCCGTGGGGGCGCCCACTTCCGCGGGGTGGCCACCGTCGTGACCAAGCTGTTGAACATGGTCTCGCCCGACGCCGCCTACTTCGGGCAAAAGGACGCCCAGCAGGCGGTCGCGATCCGGCGGCTCGTGTCGGACCTCGACCTCGCGGTAACAGTCGTAGTGTGCCCGACGGTCCGCGAGCCCGACGGACTTGCGATGTCGAGCCGCAACGCGTACCTCGACGGCCGCGACCGGGCGCGGGCGGTGGCCCTGTGGCGGGGTCTTCAGGCGGCGGAGGCCGCGGTGGCCGCGGGTGAGCGCCGCGCCGAGGTCGTGGTCTCGCTCTGCTGCGCGGCCATGGCCGAGCACGACGTCGAGCCCGAGTACCTGGAGATCGTGCACCCCGACACGCTCTCGCCGCTCGCCGTGATCGACGGCGACGCGCTCGTGGTGGTCGCGGCCACGGTCGGCCGGGCTCGGCTCATCGACAACACCAGCGTGCGCGCGCCGGCAAGGCTGGTCGCCACCGCGGCGCAGGAGGCTCCTTGCAGCGCGTGATGCTCAAGTCCAAGGTGCACCGGGCGACGGTGACCGACTGCGACCTGCACTACGTCGGCTCGTTGACCGTCGACCCCGAGCTGCTCGAGGCCGCGGATATTCGCGAGCACGAGCAGGTTCACGTCGTGGACATCGACAACGGAGCGCGCTTTGAGACCTACACCATCGCGGGCGAGCGCGGATCCGGCGCCATGAAGGTCAACGGCGCCGCCGCTCGGCTCGTGCACCGAGGCGACACCATCATTCTCATCTCCTACGCCACCTACGACGAGTCAGAGCTCGACAGCTACGAGCCGCGGGTCGTCCACATCACGCGCGAGAACCAGATCGTCCGAGTCGACAGCGAGGTGGACACCCTGCTCTCCTCCTAGGGAGCGCAGGGTGAATCCATGTCCGCACGCCCCGACACCACCGTCGAGCGTATGCCGATGACCCTCCCGCGCCTGGCCGAGATGAAGCGCCTGGGCGAGCCCATCGTGATGGTCACCGCGTATGACTACCCCAGCGCCCAGGTGGCCGAGACCGCGGGCGTCGACATGGTGCTGGTCGGCGACTC
>JBBSIW010000044.1:0-10705 GCA_038231895.1 Solirubrobacterales bacterium
CGCAAGGTGCAGCGCCAGGCCTCGCTCACCCTCGAGGCCGCACCCGACCGCATCGACGAAGTCTCCCAGCAGGTCATCCGCGTCGTCGACGGCGTCGATGGCGTGGTCGCCAACTCGTCGATCTCCAGCGGGGACGGCAACGGCGCGTCCTTCGAGCTGCGCATTCCCAGCGATCGCCTGCAGACGGCGCTCGCCCAGCTCTCAAAGCTCGGGCATGTTCGGTCCCGCCAAGAGAGCAGCGAGGACGTCACCGACGGCTTCAACGCGGCGAAGGGGCGGCTTGACGAGGCGCTGGCCGAGCGCTCCTCGCTGCTCAAGCAGCTGGCCGCGGCGGCGGCGCCGAACAAGGCGGAGAGCATCCGCGCCCGGTTGCGCATCAATGGCCAGCAGATCGTGCAGGCGCGCAGCGGCGTCAGCGATCTGCGCCGGCGGACGAGCTTCGCCACGGTCCAGCTCACCATCGACGTTCGCAAGGACGGCAGCGGTGGCGACGCCGGCACGTGGACCCCGGATGACGCGCTGAGCGACGCCGGACGCGTGCTGGAGGTCAGCCTCGGCGTGCTCGTCGTGGCGCTGGCGGTCGCGCTCCCTGCGGGGTTGGTGGTCATCCTCGCGGCAGTGGGGGCCCGGGCGGCGCGGCGCCGGCGCCGCGAGCAGGCCCTGGCCTCTGGCTGAGCGCCGCGCGGGCGTGTGATACTGCGCGGGCAGATGAGTCCGAGTCCGACGCGCGAATTCTCGGCCGGCGGCGTCGTCGTGCGGGGAGACGATGTCGTGGTGATCGTGCCGCTCCGGCGCTCCCCCGAGGGATCGCCGGTCCTCGCTCTGCCCAAGGGGCATCCTGACGGCGACGAGTCGCTTGCCCAGGCCGCCGCGCGCGAGGTCCGCGAGGAGGCCGGGGTCACGGCCGATCTGGTCGAGAAGTTGGGGGACGTGCGCTACTGGTACAGGCGCGAGGGGCGACGCATCCTCAAGCAGGTGACCTTCTTCCTGTTTCGCTACCGCTCCGGCGACACCGCCGATCACGATCACGAGATCGAGGAGGCGCGCTGGGTCCCGCTCGAGGATGCGCGAACGAAGCTCACCTTCGAAGGCGAGCGCGACATGGTCGCCCGGGCTCTATCCAGACTTCGCAGCGAACGATAGGCTGGCCGGACCATGCAGGTCCTGAACTTCTATGCCGCGGTCTTCGCCGATCAGCTGAAAAAAGGCCGCAAAACGGCGACTATCCGGCTGGGCGACAAATCGCACAAGTACCGCAAGAACCACGTCGTCCTCGTCACCATCGGCTACCAGCACTCTCCGCGGGAGAAGATCTTCGAGGCGGTGATCGACCAGGTCGAGGTCAAAGCCGTCAAGGACCTCTCGCCGCGCGACATCGAGCACGACAACCCCGAGTTCCGCCGCACCGAGGAGATGGTCAACTTCCTCGAGCAGATCTACGGACGCTCGGTGGCGCTGGAGGACACTGTGACGGTCGTGCGCTTCTCCCAGATCGTGGACTCGCCCTCCGAGCTCACGGACCGCTTACGCGGGATCGGGGGCGCCCAAAACTGACGGGGACCGGCCTTGGCACTCCGGGTAGGGGAGTGCCAAAGAGCGCTTGACATCCTGCCGGCGCCGGATAGAGTAGGGAACCCGCTTGGCACTCTCGTAGCTAGAGTGCCAGCACCCTAGACCTAATCCTCGTAACCGGGAGGTTGCACCAGATGAAGCTCAAGCCCCTCGGCGATCGTTTGATCGTGCAGGCGCTGGAGGAGGAGGAGACCACTGCGAGTGGCATCGTCCTCCCCGACACCGCCAAGGAGAAGCCCCAGAAGGGCAAGGTGCTTGCCGTCGGCGACGGCAAGCTCGATGACGACGGCAAGCGCGTACCCCTCGACGTCTCAGAAGGCGACGAGGTCCTCTACAGCAAGTACGGCGGGACCGAGATCAAGGTGGAGGGCGAGGACCTGCTGGTTCTTCGTGAGTCCGACGTCCTCGCCAGGGTTGAGTCCTAAGCAACTGCCGACAGGAATTCAGGAGACGATATGGCTCATAAGGAACTGAAGTACCAAGCGGAGGCCCGCCAGGCGCTCGAGAACGGCGTCGACGTGGTAGCCAATGCAGTCAAGGTGACGCTGGGCCCCAAGGGTCGCTACGTCGTCCTCGACAAGAAGTTCGGCGCACCCACCATCACCAACGACGGCGTCACGATCGCTCGTGAGATCGAGGTCGAGGACGTCTTCGAGAACCAGGGCGCCCAGCTCGTCCGCGAGGTCGCCACGGCGACCAACGACGTGGCCGGCGACGGCACGACGACCGCGACTGTGCTGGCCCAGGCAATCGTGCGCCAGGGCCTCAAGAACGTGGCCGCCGGCGCCAACCCGCTGGGGCTCAAGCGCGGCATCGAGGCCGCCGTCGACCAAGTGGTCGGAGCCATCGAGAAGGCCTCCAAGGAGGTCTCTGGCAAGGACCAGATCTCACGCGTGGCCACGATCTCGGCCGGCGACGAGGACATCGGCGACGTCATCGCCGACGCGATCGAGAAGGTCGGCAAGGACGGCGTGGTCAACGTCGAGGAGGGTCAGACGTTCGGCATGGACCTCGAGTTCACCGAGGGAATGCAGTTCGACAAGGGCTACATCTCCCCCTACATGGTCACCGACCAGGACCGCATGGAAGCTGTCCTCGAGGATCCCTACATCCTCATCGCCAACCAGAAGATCGCCTCGGTCCGCGACGTGCTCCCGGTGCTGGAGCAGGTCATCCAGTCGGGCAAGCCGCTGCTGGTCATCTCCGAGGACGTCGAGGGCGAGTCGCTCGCGACGTTCGTGGTGAACAAGCTGCGAGGCACGTTCACCGGCGTGGCCGTCAAGGCACCGGGCTTCGGCGATCGCCGCAAGCGCATGCTGGAGGACATCGCCATCCTCACCGGCGGCGAGGTCATCACGGAGGAGATGGGGCTCAAGCTGGAGAACACCCAGCTCTCTCAGCTCGGCCGTGCCCGTCGCGTGGTCGTTACGAAGGACACCACCACCGTCATCGACGGCAATGGTGACAGCGACGCGATCAAGGGCCGCATCAAGCAGATCAAGAACGAGGTGGAGTCGACCGACTCGGACTTCGACCGCGAGAAGCTCCAGGAGCGTTTGGCCAAGCTCTCGGGCGGCGTCGCAGTGGTCAAGGTCGGCGCGGCCACCGAGACGGAGATGAAGGAGAAGAAGCACCGCGTCGAGGACGCGCTGCAGGCGACCCGGGCCGCCCTCGAGGAGGGCATCGTGCCGGGCGGCGGCGTCGCGCTCCTGGCGGCGTCCAGCGCAGTCAAGGTCGACGCACTGGACATCGACGACGAGCGGACGGGGGCGCGGATCGTCCTGCGGGCGCTCGAGGAGCCTCTGCGCCAGATCGCCGAGAACTCCGGTCTGGAGGGCTCGGTCGTGGTCAACGATGTGCGCAAGGCCAAGGCCGGTCAAGGCCTCAACGCGGCGACCGGCGAGATCTCCGATCTCGTGGCCGCAGGCGTCATCGATCCGGCCATGGTCACGCGCTCGGCGCTTCAGAACGCCGCGTCGATCGCCAAGAACATTCTCACCACCGAGGCGATCGTCGCCGAGGTGCCCGAGAAGAACGGCGGCGGCGGTATGCCCGGCGGCGGCGGCATGCCGGACATGGGCGGCATGATGTAAGCAGGCGGCGCTTCCGCGTTGAGAGCAGTCACCAAGAGGGTCCAGCGAGTTCGCCGGGCCCTCTTGGTTTTCGCGGGCCCTTACCGCCTGCGGGGTGCTCACAGCGTGAAGATCACGCTTCTGCGGATGCTCCCGACCGCCGCAGTCGCTCGCACTCGAAGGGACCGGCGCCGGCGCAGAATCGCGAAGTTGGCACGCGAGACCTTCACGGTCACGGTTGTCGAGCCTCTGACAGGTGTGGTGAACGACTTGAAGCCAAGGTTCAGCCGCCGCCGGCGTGCGACCGCGATGGCGCTGGTCGTCTGGAAGGAGATGCCGCCCGCAAGCGCGGCGGGCCTCACGGTGAGCGAGTAGGAGAAGGAGCCTCGGCGGGTAGCGGTGATGGTGCGCCGTCGAGCCGGGAAGGCAATGCTGGGGGCGACGATCGTCGCCGGCGAAGGCGTCGGGCTGATCGTCGGCGTCACGGGCCCCGGTGCTTGCCCGCCGGGCTGATTCTGGGTCGGAGGCGACGGTGGTGGTGGTGGCGGTTCTGATTGCGGCCCGGCCAGCGATACGGCGCTGGTAAATGCCTCGCCGTCCCCACCGCTCGCGCGCTTGTCCGACCACACGAGATAGGTCAGACCAGCCGTCGCGTCCGTACCGGTGTAATCGCCGTAGTCGTTGCCGAATGTGCAGCAGGGTTGGGTGCTGTAGTCCGACGGGGCACCCGAAACTCGCGTGAGGGGACCCAGCACGCCGGCCTGCGAGCCCACCGAGCGGGCGTAGAAGTTCGTGGTCCGGCGCGTTGGGTCGTCCCGCGTCGAGTAGAAGCCGGCGGCCGCCTGGCCGTTGGTCTGATCGACCGCCAGCCAAGGGAACCAGTCATCCGAGCTCGATTGCCCGCCCCCCTCCCCATCGGTGAGCAGGCGGGTGCGGTCGGCGCCGGTGGGCAGCGTACCGGGCGCCGAGGCGACGAAGCTGTCCCAGCTGAGATGACTGACCAAGGGCGGGGTGCCATTTCCATTGACGTCCTCGGCGCATCGCGTGGCACCGCTACCGGAGCGGAGATCGCCCCAGGTCACGTACACCCGCCCGTTCTGCGGCCCGCCCGAATGATCGACCTCGACCTGCGGTGAGGGAGCAGCCCTTCCGCCCGGCTGAGCCACGATCGGGCAGGCAAAGGGCACCGGGGTGCCGCCCGTCCCGTCGAGACTGGCAATCGTAGTCGGCCCCGCCCACGCCGCACTCGTCGAGCAGGTCTCCGCGGCCGGATCGCAAATCCGCGCCGCGAATCGCATTGGTAGACGAGTAGTCCCACCAGGTCACGTAGGCCTTGCCGTCCGGGCCGACGGCGACGTCGCCGTAGATGTAGCTGCCAGGGGACTGCGTCACACTGACCGGAGAGCTCCAGTTGTCGGCGTTGTCGCAGTTGGCCGGATTGGAGATCGGGCCGGACCGTGTGTCGCACTGAGAGATCACGAGGTTGATCGCACCGCCGGCTGCGGGCTCGTTCCAGACCACGTAGAGCCGTCCGAACGTCGGACTGCCTGGGGCGCTGTCGATGGTCATCATCGGCTTGTCCTGTTGGCCACTGCCCCGTCTCGGCAGCCCGACCGTCTTGGGCTGAAAGCTGCTCGTACCGGCGCCGATCCGGTTGACGACGATCCGGCTCGGTGCGCCGGCCCCGCCGCTGAAGGAAAGCCCTCCGTACCAGATGTTGCCGAGCGAGTCGGCGGCGAAGGCGGGGTCGCAGCAGATCCTTTGGGTCTGGTCGGTGGATGAGCCAGGCACGTCGACGGCGCTGGGAACGGTTCGCTTCTGCCACGTCTGGCCTCCATCCCCGCTCAGATAGGCGGAGAAGTCGGGCCCGTTGACGCCCACCGCTACTCGATTGGGGTCGCCGGGCTTCGCAGCGATGAAGGTCTCGGACTCCTCAGCCGCGGCCGTCGCATTCTGCTCGATGCGCGGCGTGCGCAGTCCCGCAAAGGGGTTGCGCTTCTCACCCTCCCGGATCGGTGCGCGGAAGACCACCCGGACGGTCCCGGCGCGCCGTGTCCGCCCGGCCGACGTCGCGCCAGGCAAAGGGGAGCTCATAGCTCCCGGCCGGGATACCGACGTCCGTCACCTCGAATGAGGCCGTGTCGTTCGCGCTCGCCTGATCGAACGCCAGCTCGACGCTGCGGCCAGAGCGTCGCAGGCGTGCGCGTCCTCCAGCCGAGCCGCTCAGCCTCGGAGCGCGGGCGAAGGGCAGGCCGCCCTGGGCCGTTCCCGTCCAAGCTCGGGGCAGCCTCACCACCAGCGACGCGCCCTCCACGCGCTCGCTCAGCGCCACGGTGAATCGGATCTTCTGACCCGACGCCGAGGCGAGCAGATCTGCCGGGGACACCTGCAAATGGGCGCCCGGGACGGTGTAGCGCGTCGGCGGATGGCGTGCGCAGCCCGGACTCGTCCCGGGCTCGCTCGAGCGGCCTCGCGGGCTCCGCGTTCGCTTGCTTGGGAGCTGCGATCGCCGCGTCCGCACCAAGCCACGCCGAAGCCAGCATTACGAGAAGGACAGGGCGCGCGTGATTCATCGGGGTGGCGTGTAGAGAGCCTCGGCCATTGTCCTTGATGATGTTAGACCGGGGTACGCTCGCGGACTTTAGGCTGGCACGTAGGCGCAGCAGAAGGCTCCACGGTTCGACGAGGTGTGACTCGTCGCTTGCCCGGAACGGGATCCATGGCCAACCGGCGTCTTAAGCTTCGACGGATTTATGGCCTCATCCTCCGAGCCCAGCGAGCACGACCTCGCAGACCTGGCCGCCCTCGCGGATGGGTCACTCGCACCCGCGCGCCGGGACATGGCCGAGGCGCGGGTCGCGAGATCGCCCGATAGACCTCGCGGGCCTCGCTCGCGGGGGCTGGCTCGGCGCTGGATCGAGTATCAGCGAGGTCGAGCTCCTCGGGCGTCGTGCCTGCGCTGCGGGGACGGCGGCTCAGCGCGCGCTGCTGGGAGATGAACGTGTTGCGCAGAACGCGCACCAGGTAGCCGATGTCGTCGTCGTGGCGAACGAGCCGCGGACGGGCGAGCACGCGAGCGAAGGTGTCCTGAACCAGGTCCTCGGGGTCCTCGCGAGACCCGCACAGCGCCCATGCGGCGCGGTAGAGGCGGTCGACGTGGTCGCCGAGGGCCTCGGGATCGAGCTCGTGCTCGGGCAGATCCTCAGACCGCTTCGGGCACCGGATGCGGGCCGGGCCCCACGTACCTGGCGCTCGGACGGATCAAGCGGCCCTCGCGCTTCTGCTCGAGGATGTGAGCCGCCCATCCGGCCGTTCGCCCGCAGGTGAACAGCGAGGTGAACAGCGGGAACGGAACCTCGGCCAGGTCGAGTATCACCGCCGACCAGAACTCGACGTTGGTGGCCAGGACGCGGTCGGGCTTGCGCGCGTGCAGCTCCGCCAGCGCCGCGGTCTCCAGCGCCTCCGCCACCTCGAAGCGGGGAGATTCCAGCTCGCGGCAGGTGCGCCGGAGCACCCGGGCGCGCGGGTCCTCGGCGCGGTAGACGCGATGTCCGAAGCCCATCAGGCGGTCCCCCCGGTCGAGCGCCGACTTGACCCAGCGCTCGGCGTCGCCCATGAGCTCGACCTCGTCGAGCATCTTCAGCACGCGCGAGGGGGCCCCGCCGTGCAGCGGTCCCGACAGCGCGCCCACGGCGCCCGACAGCGCGGCGGCGACGTCGGCCCCGGTCGAGGCGATGACGCGCGCCGTGAAGGTCGAGGCGTTCATGCCGTGCTCGGCGGCAGAGACCCAGTAGGCGTCGATCGCCCTGACGTGCGCAGGGTCTGCCTCCCCGCGCCAGCGGATCAGGAAGCGCTCGGGAATCGTCTCGCCACGATCTACATCCTCCTGGGGCACCGGTGGACGGTCCTGCCCCCGTGCCGACTGGGCGACGAACGAGAGGGCCATCACCGACGCGCGGCACAGGTCCTCACGCGCCTGGCGCTCGGAGATGTCGATCAGCTGGCGCAGGCCCCAATCCGGGGCGAGCATGGCCAGGGCGGCCTGGACGTCCACCCGAGGGTCGCCGGAGCGGATGCTCAGCGGATAGGGCTCGGCGGGGGCCAGCCCGGGCTCGAAGCTCCCGTCGACGAGCAGGCCCCAGACCTTGTCGTAGGGGACGAACCCGACCAGGTCCTCGATGTCGATCCCGCGGTAGCGCAGCGCGCTGCCCTCCTTGTCGGGCTCGGCGATCTCAGTCGCGAAGGCGACGACGCCTTCGAGGCCTGACTGCACCTCACTGAGTTCCCTCTCGCTCTTCTCGCTCACGTGCCGCCTCCGTGGTGGGGCAGGAAGCGGCAAAGGGTCGCAGATCGCAGCCGCCGTGAGCCCGTCCGCTGGTGCGCCACGCGTTGTGTGCCGAGGCCGGCGATAGGCTGGAGAGACCCGCCGGCCCGACCCGCAGCGCGATGTCCCCGACAGACGTTTCCGATCTGCTCTTCTCGCCGGTGACCGAGCTCGCCGGCCTCGTCCGCGACGGCACCGTGAGCGCACGGGAGCTCGTCGAGGGCTCGCTCGCGCGCATCGAGGCGCTCAACGGCCGCCTCAATGCATTCATTGTCACCGACGGCGAACGGGCGCTGGCGGCCGCCGATGACATCGGGCCCGGCGACCCGCGGCCGTTTGCGGGCGTGCCGCTGGCGATCAAGGACCTCACCCGCGTCAGCGGGCTTCCGCTGACGTTCGGGTCGAGCTTCTTCGGCGACTACACGCCGCGCTATGACTCCCATGTCGTACGGCGCTTTCGCGAGGCCGGGTTCATCCCGGTCGGGATCACGAACGTGCCGGAGTTCGGGGTCCAGCCGGTGACCGAGCCGCGCCGCTACGGGCCGACTCGCAACCCCTGGGCCACCGACCGGACCCCCGGTGGGTCCTCGGGCGGGTCCGCCGCCGCAGTGGCGTCGGGGATGGTGCCGATCGCGCACGCAAATGATGGCGGCGGCTCCACCCGCATCCCCGCCGCCTGCTGCGGCCTGGTCGGCCTCAAGCCCGCCCGCGGCCGCATCTCGCTGGGCCCCGACACCGGCGAGCACTTCACGACGGTGCCGGGCTGCCTCACCCGCACCGTGGCCGAGACCGCAGCAGTGCTCGACGTCCTGGCGGGCTATGAGCTCGGGGACGCCAGCTGGGCACCGCCGCCGTCGGAGGCCTTCGCCGCCAGCGCCGCGCGGGAGCCCGGCGCGCTGCGAATCGCCTTTACGCTCACGCCTCCGATCGAGGCCTCGGTCGACGGGGTGTGCGCGGCGGCCGTGCATGACGCGGCAAAGCTGCTCGAGGATCTCGGCCACGAGGTGTCCGAGATCGAACCGGCGTGGTCGGTGCCCGAGCTCCTGTCGCTCTTCACGGTCAGCTTCGGTGCAAGCGTGGCCATGGTGATCGCCTTCGCTGGCAGGCTGGCCGGACGCGAGCCCTCGCCCGGTGACGTCGAGCCTCTGTCGTGGGAGTTGTTTCAGCTGGCCGAGGGCGTGAGCTCGATCCAGCACCTCGCCGCCACCACCCAGCTCCAGGGATTTGCGCGAGGGCTGATCACCTTCCTCGATCCCTACGACGCCGTCCTGGTGCCCTCGCTGGCGGAGCGGCCGGTGCCGATCGGCGAGATCGACGCCTGCAGCCAGGACCCGATGGCCGATTTCGCTCGCGGGGGCCGGTTCACGCCCTTCACCGCCGTGGCCAACGTCACGGGGCTCCCGGCGATCTCGCTCCCCTTCGCGCACGGTGAGGACGGACTGCCGACCGGGATCCAGCTGCTCGGCCGCCCGGCCGGTGAGGCCTCGCTGCTCTCGCTCGCCGCACAGATCGAGGCGGCCCGTCCGTGGGCCGGACGTCGACCGCCATAGCCTGAGCCGTCGCCTACCCGGCACCGAGGACGGCGCGCATGGACCTCGGCACGATGCCCAGGCGCTCGGCGTCGGCCGTCCCGCTGGGAGTGGTCATGGAGATCTCCATCAGCTCCACCTCATCCCAGGTGGCAAACGCGCTCTCGCCCATCACCGTCTCCGTCGCGCGCAGGACCTTGCGCACGAGTGGAAGGGGAACGTTGACCATGGGCCGGCGCCTGCCGAACGAGCGCAGCGCGAGCGCGACGATGGCCTCGTATGAGAGCGTGTCCGGGCCCGCGAGCTCGTAGCGGGCGCTGTCCTCCTCCCCCGGCGACGAGATGAGCGCCATCACGCAGGCGGCTACGTCGTCGGCCCAGATCGGCTGGTAGACCGCGCGACCGGACCCCGAGACCGGCAGGACCGGCAGCAGCGCGAGCCTGCGGAGCAGCGTGAGCCAAGGGTCTCCCGGCGAATACACGATCGAGGGGGCGACGATGGTGTGGCGCAGCCCCGACGCGGCGACTGCGTGCTCCGCCAGGGCCTTTGCGCGGAAGAAGCGGGCCCGGCTGTGCCTGGAGGCCTCGAGTGCGGAGAAGAGCACGAAGTGCTCCACCCCTTCGCGCTCGGCCGCTTGCACCAACCGCCAAGTGGCGACGCCGTTGAGCTCCTCGATCGACGCGTGGCCCTGATCGCGGATGGAGGCAGCGAGGTGGATCACGACCCTCACGCCGCGCAGCGCGTGGCGGAAGGACAGCGGGTCGGAGAGGTCTCCGAGCGCGATCTGCACGCGCACCCGCTCGGCACCCAGGCGGCGCGGATCTCGCACGAGGCATCGGATGGGCTCATCCGCAACCGTCAACCGTCGCAGCAGGGTCGAGCCCACAAGCCCGGTGGCGCCGGTGAGGAGGATCATCGCGGCGCCAGTCTAGGCACCCTTCCGATCCTGGGAGCGACCACTAGAATGCCCGGGCCAGACCCAGCTCCGATAAGGAACCTGACTCCATGGCCTACGTCATCGCCGAGCCCTGCATCGGCACCAAGGACAATTCGTGTGTCGAGGTCTGTCCGGTCGACTGCATCCACCCCACGCCCGACGAGCCCGACTACGACAAGGTCGAGATGCTCTACATCGACCCCGAGGAGTGCATCGACTGCGATGCCTGCGTCGAGGCCTGCCCGGTGGACGCCTGCTTCGCGGAGGACCA
>JBBSIW010000045.1:0-10624 GCA_038231895.1 Solirubrobacterales bacterium
AGGTTCATGTCGGACACCAGCCGGAGCTCGACGTCGCAGCCCTCAGCGGTCGCGACCATCTCATGGTAGCCCGGGCCGATGTACTTCCACGAGGCCGGGCGGCGGCCGTAGTCGAACACCGGCTCGCAGTCCAGCACGGTCTGCACCTCGCCGTTGAGGCAGCGCACCGAGCGCAGCAGGACGTGGTCGGCGTCGTAGTCGGTGGGCGCGCGACGGTGCGTGTGCGAGCGGTCGTCGTCGTGGTGCCAGGGGCCGATCAGCAGGGCGTCGCGGACGACGATCCACCCGCCGCGCTCCTCCCAGCTGGTCTCGAGGATCATCGTGCCCGGGAGATAGCGGCGGGCGACGGGGACCATCGTGTCCGCGGGACCGATCCGGAAGCCCCCGGCATCGCGATCGAGGATCGACGCAAAGACGCTCGCGCTGTCCATCCTCGGCAGGCACAGCCATTCCACGTTCCCGCTCGGCGCCACCAGCGCGGTCGTCTCACCGTCGGAGAGGAACCCATAGTCGGCTATGGGCGGAAACGGACTTCTACCCCGCCCGATTCCAGTGGGGCTCACCTCTCGAATGCCCTCGCCGCGCCCGTCTTCTCCGCTGCTCACAGCGGGATTATCACCCACTTGCCGCGGCACGGATTCGGGCGGCTCGGGGGAAGGGGGCGTCGCGTCCGAGCCCCACCGGACAATGCCCAATATGTCAATGCCCGATCAGGAGGCAGAGATCGTCGCCGAGCGGCTCGGGCAGGCCGCCGATCGCCTCAGGGCCCAGCCGGCACAGGCGGCGCCGTCGGCCTCGCCGGCGCCGGGCTCGCTCACGGCCGCTGAAGCGCTCGTGCTGCTGCGCGAGGCTTGCGACGGCCTGGCGGCGACCGAGCTCGAGGTTCGCCGAGCGCGCTCGGAGATCGCGCGCTTGTCGGCCCGGGCGGAGGCCCGGCGGACCCCGCTCGACGCGGCTTAACGCCCTCTGCTGCGGCCGGGCCCATTGCTAGCATCGCCCCCGTGAGCGCTGTCGCCGAGCTTCCCCTGATCGCCTCCGGGAAGGTCCGCGAGATGTACGACCTGGGGGAGGAGATCCTCATGGTCGCCTCCGACCGGATCTCCACCTACGACGTCGTGCATCCCACGCCGATTCCCGACAAGGGCAAGGTCCTCACGAGCCTTTCGACCTTCTGGTTTGCGCGCACCGCCGACATCGTGCCCAACCACCTTCGCTCCGCCACCGAGGGCGTGCCCCACGAGGTTCGCGGGCGTGCCCTCGCAGTGCGCAAGCTGGAGATGGTCCCCCTCGAATGCGTCGTGCGCGGCTACCTCACGGGCTCGGGGTGGAAGGACTACCAACGAGACGGTGCGGTGTGTGGCATTGCGCTGCCTCCGGGGCTGCGGGAGTCCGAGCGCCTGCCCGAGCCCATCTTCACGCCCGCCACCAAGGCCGAGCTCGGCGATCACGACGAGAACGTCGACGCCCGGCGCGCAGGGGAGATCGTCGGCGATCCGGCCCTGGTGGCGCGCCTGAGCGAGATCTCGATCGCGCTCTACGAGCACGGCGCCGAGCACGCTCGCGCTCGCGGGATCATCCTCGCGGACACGAAGTTCGAGTTCGGCTTCGACAGCCAAGGGGTCCTTACCCTGGGCGACGAGGTCCTCACCCCCGACTCGTCGCGCTTCTGGCCGGCGGATGGCTACGCGGTGGGCCGTGGCCAGCCCAGCTTCGACAAGCAGTTCGTGCGCGACTGGGCGTCCGCGAGCGGGTGGGACCGCACGCCCCCGGCGCCGCCGATTCCCGATGACGTCGTGGAGCAGACCCGGGCGAAGTACGTGGAGGCCTACGAGCGCGTGGCCGGTGAGCCCTTCGAGACCTGGTTGGCGCACGTGGCGCCATGAGGGCGCGCGTGCTCGTCCGGCCCAAGGCGGGCATTCTCGACCCCCAGGGGCAGGCCGTGGAGCGGGCGCTTCCGGCGCTGGGCTTCGCCGGGGTGGTCAACGTTCACGTCGGGCGCCTGATCGAGCTGGATGTCGAGGATGCCTCTCAGCTTCCCGCCATGTGCGAGAAGCTGCTCGCCAACCCTCTCATCGAGGACTATGAGATCTTGGAACATGCCGCAGTCGGCGCGGACTCACGGTGAAGTTCGGGGTCGTTCGCTTCCCCGGCTCCTGCGACGAGGTCGACGCCCAGCTCGCCGCCTCCCGAGCGGGCGGCACGGTCCTCCTCTGGCACGGCGACCGCGATCTGCAAGGCGTCGATGCGGTGATCGTGCCCGGCGGGTTCTCCTACGGCGACTACCTTCGCGCCGGCGCGATCGCCCGGTTCAGCCCGGTGATGGGCTCGGTGCGCCGATTCGCGCACGACGGCGGCCTGGTGCTCGGGATCTGCAACGGATTCCAGGTGCTCTGCGAAGCCGGACTCCTCCCGGGCGCGCTGCTGCCTAACGTGGGGCTGCGCTTCCTGTGCCGGCAGGTGGACTGCACGGTGGTCAATGCGGGCACCCCGTTCACCTGCGCGTGCGGGGAGGGCGATCGCCTCTCGATCCCGGTGAAGCACACGACCGGCCGCTTCTATGCGCCAGACGAGGTACTGGAGGGCATGGAGGCACACGGGCAGATCGTCCTGCGCTACGCGCCCGGATGCAACCCCAACGGCTCGGTCCGCGACATCGCCGGCGTCGCCAACCCGGAAGGCAACGTCTTCGGGCTCATGCCCCACCCCGAGCATGCGGTGGACCTGCTCACCGGTTCCCGAGACGGGTTGGTCGTATTTCAGTCCATGCGCGACCACACCGGCGGCGCAGTTGCCGCCTGAGGCCACGGTGGGCTCGGCGCACCGCGAGCTCGGCCTCACCGACGCCGAGTATCGGCTGATCTGCGAGCAGCTCGAGCGCGACCCCAACCGCGTCGAGCTGGCCATGTTCTCCCTGCTGTGGTCGGAGCACTGCGCCTACAAGCATTCGCGCAAGCTCCTGCGCCTGCTGCCCACGCATGGGGAGCGAATGGTGATGGGCCCCGGCGAGAACGCCGGGGCCGTGGACGTCGGCGGCGGGCGGGTGATCGCCTTCAAGGTCGAGTCCCACAACCATCCCAGCGCGGTCGAGCCCTTCCAGGGGGCCGCCACCGGCGTCGGGGGGATCCTCCGCGACATCTTCGCGATCGGCGCCCGCCCGATCGCCATCCTGGACTCGCTGCGCTTCGGCGAGGCGGACTCTCCACGGTCGCGGTACCTGCTCGACCGCGTGGTCGCGGGGATCGGCCACTACGGCAACTCGATCGGCGTTCCCACGGTTGGGGGCGAGGTCTTCTTCGAGGGCCCCTACGAGCAGAATTGCCTGGTCAACGCGATGTGCGTCGGGCTGGCGCCGCGCGAGCGCCTGATCCGCTCGGCGGCGGCCGGGCCGGGCAACCTCCTCGTCCTCATGGGGGCCTCGACGGGAAGAGACGGGATCGGAGGGGCGTCGGTGCTCGCTTCGGCCGAGCTCGACGAGGAGGACGAGAGCAAGCGCCCGAGCGTGCAGATCGGCGATCCCTTCGAGGAGAAGCGACTGCTCGAGTGCTGCCTCGAGCTGCTCGACGCCGGCCTGCTCGTCTCGCTCCAGGACCTGGGGGCCGCGGGGCTCTCTTCATCGGCCGCGGAGATGGCGAGCAAGGGCGGCGTCGGCCTCGACGTCGATGTCGACCGCGTGCCCCTGCGCGAAGCCGACATGGAGCCCTTCGAGATCATGGTCTCCGAGTCCCAGGAGCGGATGCTGTGCGTGATCGAGCCGCCCGCGCTCGAGGACGTGCTGGAGCGCTGTGAGCGCTGGGAGGTGCGCGCGGCCGCGATCGGCGCGGTCACCGACGGAGCGCGCCTTCGAGTGCGCTGCGGGGAGGAGGTGGTCGGCGACGTACCGGTGAGCGCGCTGGTCGACGACTGCCCGCTCTACGACCTCGATCCGGCACCCCCCGCAGGGGGGGCGGGCCGGCTTTACCCGCCGCCCGCGCGCTCCCTGTCCTCCGACGAGCCGGCGGAGATCCTGCTGGCGCTGGTGGGCTCGGCCAACCTGGCCTCCCGTCGGCCGCTGTTCGAGCAGTACGACTCGATCGTGCAGTCGCGCACGGTGCGCCGTCCCGCGCAGGCCGACGCGGCCGTGCTGGCGCTGGAGGGGGGCGGCGCCATCGCGATCTCCATCGACGGCAACGGACGCCGGGTCGCCTGCGATCCTTACCGTGGCGCCATGGAGGCCGTGTTCGAGTGCGCGGCCAACCTGGCGTGCGTGGGCGCCGAGCCGCTCGGGCTCACCAACTGCCTGAACTTCGGCAATCCCGAGAAGCCGCACATCGCCTGGCAGCTGGAGCGGGCGGTCGCCGGGCTTGCGGACGCCTGTCGCGCCCTCGACGTTCCCGTCGTGGGCGGCAACGTCTCGCTCTACAACGAGGGAGGCGAGGGGCCGATCTACCCAACCCCCGTGGTCGGCATCGTCGGCGAGCTCCCGGACCCGGCGCGGGCCGGTCGGCTCGGATTTCACCGGCCGGGGGACGCAGTGGCGTTCGTCGGACCCTTCCAGGCCAGCCTGCCGGGGTCAGAGCTGGCCAAGCTGCGCGGTGAGCCCCTGCCCGACGGCCTGCCCGAGCTCGACCCCGCCGCATTGCGGGGCGCGCTCGAGGCGGTGCGCGACGCCGTGCGCTCCGGTGCGGTGACAAGCGCCCATGACGCGGCAGGGGGCGGTTTCGCGGTGGCGGTGGCGGAGTGCTGCCTGGCCGGCGGGCTCGGAGCGCGCATCGACTTCGGCGGAGCGGGCGAGCGCCTGCTCGAGCTCCTGTTCGGCGAGGGGCCGGGGGGTTTCGTGCTCTCGGGCCCCCGCGAGAGCCTCGATGCCCTGGCGCAGCGGATCGCCGTCACCGTGTTCGGAGAGGTCGGTGGCGACGCCTTGGTCTTCTCGCACGACGACGGCGAGCTGGTCGTGACCGTGAACCGGCTCCGCGCGGCGCACGACGGCGGGCTCGGGCGGGTCATCGGTGCCTGAGCTCGCGCCCGGCGGCCGACGGCGTTGGTACCCTGGACAACCCAGCCGCGGCCCGGAGCGGCCCCGGCACCCCCGTGTCTGACCCTCGTCTAGACCTCGATTCCCGGGACGGACCGCGCGACGAGTGCGGCGTCTTCGGCGTATACGGACCCGACCACGAGGTCGCCCGCTACGCGTACTTCGCGCTGTACGCGCTTCAGCACCGGGGCCAGGAGTCCGCCGGGATCGCCAGCGCCCAGAACGGCCACATCATGACTCAGCGCGACCTGGGCCTGGTCAGCCAGGTCTTTGACGAGCAGAGCCTGCGCGCCCTCCAGGGCGAGATCGCCATCGGCCACGTCCGCTACTCGACGACCGGTTCCAGCGCGTGGGAGAACGCCCAGCCTGTCCACCGCTCCGACCGCCGCGAGCTCGCGCTCGCCCACAACGGGAACCTCATCAACGCCGTGGAGCTGCACGCAGAGCTCAACGCTCGAGGCGTGTCGTTCCGATCCACCTCGGACTCGGAGATCATCGCCGCCCTGCTCTCGACCCACGAGGCGGAGCGCGTCGAGGATGCCGTGGCCGACGTGATGCCGCGCCTGAAGGGCGCGTATTCCACCGTCGTCATGACCCGCGAGGGCGTCACCGCCTTCCGCGACCCCCACGGGCTTCGCCCGCTGGCCCTCGGCCAGGTCGGGGACCGCTATTGCGTGGCCAGCGAGTCCTGCGCCTTCGACATCATCGGCGGCCGGCTCGTGCGCGAGATCGAGCCCGGCGAGGTGGTGTCCATCGGCGAGGACGGTCTGCGCAGTCGTGTCGTCGTCGCGGGCGCACGGCGGGCGTTCTGCATCTTCGAGCACATCTACTTCGCCCGTCCCGACACCAAGCTCGAGGGCAACCGCACGCAGGTCTCGCGCCGCAAGATGGGCGAGATCCTGTTCCGCGAGTCGCCGGTGGACGCCGAGGTCGTCATCCCGGTCCCCGACTCGGGCAACCCCGGGGCCGCCGGCTACTCCAGGGCCTCGGGCATTCCCCAGGACGACGGGCTGATCAAGAACCGCTACGTCGCGCGCACGTTCATCCAGCCCGGGCAGGAGCTGCGCAAGCACGGGCTGCGCCTGAAGTTCAACCCCATGCCCGAGGTGGTGGGCGGCAAGCGGATCGTGGTGGTCGACGACTCGATCGTCCGCGGCAATACCACGCGCCAGATCGTGGCTATGCTGCGCGAGGCCGGGGCACTGGAGGTGCACATGCGCATCACCGCGCCGCCCATCCGCCACCCGTGCCACTACGGGATCGACATGTCGACTCGCGAGGAGATGGTGGCCCACGGGCGCACCGTGGAGGAGATCGCCGCCGAGCTCGGCTGCGACTCGCTCGCCTACCTGTCGCTCGAGGGCGTATACACCGCCATCCGCTCCACCCGCGAGACGCATTGCGATGCCTGCTTCACGGGTGAGTACCCGCTCGCGGGCACCGAGGGCGAGGCCAACGGGAAGTTCGCGCTCGAGCACGAGCTGCCGCTCGTGCGCGCCTGAATCCGGGCGCGTGCACGCGGGCGTTTGCGCCCACTCTGCATCGCTTCGCATACAGCGCTCGCGCGCGTTCAGCTGCCGCCGTGCCCGGCGCTAGGGTCAGGTGGTGGAACTCGACGATGCGCTGCCCGAGCACTTCGGATTCTCGGCGTTTCGGCGAGGGCAGCGTGAGGCGTGCGAGGCGGCCCTCGCTGGGCGCGACGTGCTCGTCGTCATGCCCACAGGCTCGGGGAAGTCCCTCTGCTACCAGCTTCCGGCGCTCATGCGAGAAGACCTCACGATCGTGGTCTCGCCGCTGGTCTCGTTGATGCAGGACCAGGTGGAGTCGCTGGGCGCACGCGCCGCGGGGGCCGCCGCGCTGGTGAATGCCCAGCAGGGAGCCGCCACCAACCGCGATGCGCTGGCGCGCGCGGTGGCCGGGGAGACGCGCCTGCTCTACGTGGCTCCCGAGCGGTTCTCCTCACCAGGATTTGCCCGGGCCCTGGCCGAGGCGACGGTCGGGCTGTTCGTGGTCGACGAGGCCCACTGCGTCTCCCAGTGGGGGCACGACTTTCGCCCGGACTACTTCCGCTTGGCCGACGCCGCGCGCTTCCTCGGCGCACGGGCGATCTTCGCCTCGACCGCCACCGCGACGCCGCAGGTGGCGAGCGACATCGTCGGGCGTCTGCGCCTGCGCGAGCCGGTCAAGGTGACGACCGGCTTCGATCGGCCCAACCTCTCCTTCGCCGTCGTCCCGTGCAAGGCCGCGGCCGACAAGCGTCGCCGGCTCGTCGCCGCCCTCACCGAGCCCGACGCGCTGCCCGCGATTGTGTACGCGGGGACGCGCGCCAGCTGCGAGTCGACGGCGGGCGACCTGGAAGGCGCGCTGGGGGAGGAGGTGATCGCCTACCACGCCGGGCTGGGGCGCGAGCAGCGGGCGGTCGCACAGCGCAGATTCATGGCCGACGAGGCTCGGGTGGTGGTCGCCACCAACGCCTTTGGCATGGGAGTGGACAAGGCCAACGTGCGCACGGTGGCGCACGCCAGCGTTCCCGGCTCGGTGGAGGCCTACTACCAGGAGGCGGGCCGGGCGGGGCGGGACGGAGCCCCGGCGCGGTGCCTGCTGCTGGCTGAGAAGCGAGACAAGGGGCTGCACGTCTTCTTCATCGAGCGCGCGACCGTGGAGCACGCGATGTTCTCCCGTGTGGTCGCCGCGCTCGAGCTGCGGGCGACGGGAAAGCGCTACGACCTCGGCGACCACGAGCTGGCTGCCATCACCGGCGCGGAGCCCGAGCAGCTGCGAGCCCTGGTCGGGCATCTCGCGCGGGCGGGCGTCCTGCAGCCTGCGCCGTCGAGTCCGGACCGCATCCGCGGTCGCCTCCTCGCCCCGCTTGACGCGGAGGCCGAGTCACGCTGCCGGACCTCCGCCGGTGACGCGCAGCGCGCCCGCTGGCGCCAGTACCGCTCGGTGTGGGCCTTCGTGGAGAGCGGCACGTGCCGGCGGACAGCGATCCTGCGTCACTTCGGCGACCCCGCCGCGGAGTCCGCTTCGGCGTCCGTCGGAGCCTGCTGTGACGTGTGCGAGCCGGGGCTCGTGCCCGCGGCGCCGGTGCAAGCCCCGGACTCGGCCTGTGCGCCCGGCGACCTCGACGCTGCCATCCTCGATGTTGTCAGCGTTGCCCAGCCCGCGGTGGGACGTACGCGCGCGGTGGAGATCTTGCGCGGTGGTCGCTCCACGGTCATTCGCCGCTATTCCTACGACGGCCTGCCCACGTATGGCATCTACGCCCACATGACCAGCTCGGAGGTCCTGCGACGAGTCGACGAGCTGCTCGACGCCGGTCGCCTGCGCTCGACCGGCGGCCGGTTCCCCAAGCTCGCCGCGGCATGAGTCGGCTCCTGGTCGGCGTGCTGGCCTCGGGCGCGGGCACGAACCTCCAGGCGGTCATCGACACGGTGCATGGGCGAGAGGGCATCGAGGTCGCCGGCGTCGCGAGCAACGACGGCGCCGCTCCGGCTCTCGACCGGGCCCGCGCCGCGGGCATCGACACCGCGGTCTTCGCGCTCGACGCCCATCCCGACCGAACCGCCCGGGACCTGGCCATGGCACAATGGCTGCAGGCGCGCGCGGTCGGCCTCGTCGTGCTGGCCGGCTACATGCAGCTGCTCAGCGCCGACTTCCTCGCCCGCTTCCCAGCGGCGGTCATCAACGTCCATCCCGGGCTGCTGCCCGCGTTTCGCGGACTGCGGGCGATCGAGCAGGCCCTCGCGCACGGGGTCAAGGTCTTCGGCGTGACCGTCCACTTCGTCGACGAAGGAGTGGACAGCGGCCCGATCATCCTTCAGCGCGCGATCGAGCTGCCCGATGTCCACGATGCAGCAGGCGTGCATGACCGGCTACGGCCGCTCGAGCATGAGCTTCTGCCGGAGGCGATCCGGCTGTTCGCCCGCGGCGCGCTGTCCTTTGACCCCGAGAACGGTCGGCGCGTGCTCATCGCTCGCTGACCGTCTCTCCCTGGCCGTGGATATGCTCGCCGGCATGGACACGCGCGCGCCGCTGGCCGGTAGCCACCAGCCCGTCGCCCGGGGCGAGGTGCAGATCGTACGCGCGCTGCTGTCGGTCTCGGACAAGCGCGGCATCGTCGAGTTCGCGCGGGGCCTCGCCGACCTGGGCATCGAGATCGTCTCCACCGGGGGCACCGCCGGTGAGCTGGCCGCGGCGAACGTGCCCGTGCGGCTCATCGAGGACTTCACGGGCTTTCCGGAGATCATGGGCGGCCGGGTCAAGACGCTGCACCCCAAGCTCCATGCGGGCCTGCTCGCCGTGCGCGACGATCCCGAGCATCTGCGCGCAGCCGAGGAGCATGAGATCGAGTTCGTCGACCTCGTGTGCGTGAACCTGTACCCCTTCGAGCGCACGGCGGGCGAGCGCGACGTCGAGGAGGCGACCGTCGTCGAGCAGATCGACGTCGGCGGGCCCACCATGATCCGAGCTGCGGCGAAGAACTTCGGGCATGCGGCCGTCGTGGTCAGCCCGGAGAGCTACGACGCGGTCCTGGCCGAGCTGCGCGAGGGCGATCGGCGCCTGTCCCTGCAGACCCGCGAGAGCCTGGCCGCCGAGGCCTTCGCCTACACCGCCCGATACGACACCGCCGTGGCGCGCTGGTTCGCCGAGAAGCAGGACGACTTCCCGCCCCTCCTCGTGCGGGCGTTCGAGAAGCTCACCGACCTGCCCTACGGCGAGAACCCGCATCAGCGCGCGGCGCTCTACACGCAGGTGGGAGCGCGGACGCACGTGCTCTCGATGGTGGGTCAGCTCGGCGGCAAGGAGCTCTCCTTCAACAACCTGCTGGACATCGACTCCGCGCGCAGCCTCGTCAGTGAATTTCAGGTTCCGGCCTGCGTGATCGTCAAGCACAACAATCCCTGCGGGTGCGCGGTGGGCGAGACCGCCCTCGAGGCCTACGGCCGAGCCTTCGCAGGCGATCCGATGAGCGCCTTCGGTGGGGTGATCTGCCTCAATCGGCCGGTGGACGGGGTGTTGGCCGAGGTAATCGCCAAGCAATTCGTCGAGGTCGTGTTCGCGCCGGGGTTTGCGGAGGAGGCGCTTGAGGTGCTTGCCCGCAAGCCAAACCTGCGCATCCTCGAGGACAAGGAGCGGCGCATGGTCGACCGCGCCGACCCCGACTTCAAACGTGTCACGGGCGGGCTGCTCGTCCAGGACCGCGACCTCGACCTGGAGGACCGCGACGAGATGCGGGTCGTCACGGAGCGCCGGCCGACCGCTCACGAATGGGAGGAGATGTTGTTTGCGTGGAAGGTCTGCAAGCACGTGCGCTCCAATGCGATCGTGCTCTGCAAGGACCTGGCGACGGTGGGGATCGGTGCGGGCCAGATGAGCCGGGTCGACTCGGTCCGCCTGGCCGTGGAGAAGTCCACCGCTTCGCTGGAGCACGCCGCGCTCGCGTCCGACGCCTACTTTCCGTATGCGGACGGCCCCCGGCTGGCCATCGAGGCCGGTGTGACGGCGATCGTGCAGCCGGGCGGCTCGGTGCGCGACCACGAGGTCGTCGAGGCTGCGGATGCGGCGGGCGTGGCGATGGTGTTCACGAGCCGCCGCCACTTCCGCCACTAG
>JBBSIW010000046.1:0-10601 GCA_038231895.1 Solirubrobacterales bacterium
CGAACCGGTCGGGTTGTGGGACTCGAGCTTGGCCCAGATGCGCACGCCCGTCTTGGGCGACAAGCGCTTGAGCTCGACCAGCGGCGTATTGCCAATGGCCTGGACGATGTCGCCATAGCGCCCCCCGCAGGGCTTGTTCTCAAGGGAGGGCCCGACCATTACTTCAGGAAGTGTAGCGAGATGCGCGAAGGTTCCGAGGTTGGGCGGCCGGGATGTGAGAGGCTGTGACCGTGGGGGAGATGATGCGCAGGGAGGGCCAGCATGATGGATCGCCAGGCCGCGGATGAGGTACGCGACGACGCCGGCTCTGCGGCGGCGCCCTCCCGCGACCCCGAGCTCTCGGGGCGGCCGGCTCGACCCCTCCGTCGGGGGGCGGTGTACCGCCGCCCTATCGTGGACGGTCGCGAGGTCCGCGACACGTTCTGGGCCCGTCTCACCGCCCGGACTCGCCGCCTGCTGACCAGCGAGGTCGAGCGCGAGGAGGCCCGGCTCGAGGGTCGCCTGCGAACGCGTCGATCGCTGACGCGGACGAACACGCTGGCCGTCCTTTCACCGAAGGGTGGTGTGGGCAAGACGACCTGCACCTTCATCCTCGGCAACCTGCTCTCCAGCCACCTCCAGCTGCGCTGCCTGGCGATCGACGCCAACCCCGACTTCGGGACTCTGGGCGCGCTGGCCCGCGACGACGACCGCTCCGATCGGTCGCTGGCCGACGTAGTGGCGCACATGAACCACATCTCTTCGGCAGCTGAGCTGCGGCCCTTCGTCTCCGCGCTGCCGACCGGGTTGCACGTGCTGGCGGCTCCCGCGCATGCCGAGGTGATGGCGGAGCTGACCCCGGAGCTCTACGGGCAGCTCACAGCATTCCTGGGCCGCTTCTACGAGGTCATCCTGCTCGATCTCGGGACTGGCATCACCGGGCCGATCGCCCAGTTCGCAATCGGACGAGCCGATCAGACCGTGGTCGTGACGACGCCCGAATGGGTGACCGCGACCACGGTGCTCGGGGCCCTGCGCCATCTCGAGGGCGAGCAGGCGAGCAAGCTCATCGTGGTCCTCAACCAGGCGCCGCGGAGCGGATCGGGCGATCGAGAGGTCATCGAGGAGGAGTTCCGCCGTCAGCGCATCGGGCGTCTGGTCACGATCCCCTACGACCAACGCCTGCGCACCATGCTCGACTCGGGCACCTACTCGGTGGACGCCCTGGACCGGGCGACGCGGATGCCCGTGAAGGAGTTCGGCGCGGTCGTTGGCAGCGAGATGGTCTGACCCGCGGACCGATGCCGGTAACCCGAGAATCGTGGCCGCAGCCCAGAACCCGCCTGCGTGAGCGCCCGCGGGCGCTTGCGGCGTGCGCTGTCGCAGGGCTGGTGCTCGTGGCGACCAGCTTCGGCGTCGGACTCGCTGCCGGGGGTGGCGGGCCTGGCGGGAAGGACGCCGCCCAGGTCCGGCAGCTCAAGCGCACGCTTACGCGGCAGGCACAGGCGGCGCAGACCGCCCAGGTGAGCGGCAACTCACTGCGGACGCAAAACGCCCGGCTGAGCCAGCGCGTGCGCATCCAGCGCACGCGGGCGAATGGCTGGAAGCGCCGCTACCTCACGCTGCGGCGGTCGCGGAACCGACGACGTTAGCGGCGAGACCCGCCGGCCATGGCCGGCAGGATCACCACTGTGTCGCCCTCGCCGACCGATGTGTCGAGGCCGTCGAGCACGCGCACGTCCTCGTCGTTGACGTAGACGTTGACGTAGCGGTTGAGATCGCCGTCCCCGGAGAACAGTTGGTCCTGCGTGCCGGGATGGGCCTCGGCGAGCGAGCGCAGCACTTCCCCGACGGAGACGCCCTCGGCGTCGACCTCCTTCTCGCCGCCCACGGCGGAGCGCAGCACTGGTGGGATCTTGACCGTGGCCATCTGGGAGCGAACGCTAGCCGGCCGCGGCGCAGAACGCTTCGTAGTCGGGGAACACGCCCATCTCCTCGTCTGAGATCTCCTGCGGATCGCGCGAGCAGATCGGGCACTCGGGATCGCGCTTGACCTTGACCTCGGTGAACGTGGTCCCCAGCGCGTCGTAGAGCAGCAGCCGTCCGATCAGGGGCTCGCCCTGCCCGATGATCAGCTTGACCACCTCGGTCGCCTGGAGCAGCCCCATCGTCCCGGGCAGGACCCCGAGGACGCCGTTGGCGCCGCAGGAGGGCGCGAGCTCGGCGGGTGGAGGCTCACGGAACAGGCAGCGGTAGCAGGGACCCTCGTAGGGGGCGAAGACCGAGAGCTGGCCGTCGAAGCCCAGGATGGCCGCTGACACGACTGGGATCTTCAGGCGCACGGACGCGTCGTTGAGCAGGTAGCGGGTGGGAAAGTTGTCAAGCCCGTCGACGATGACGTCGTAGCCGGAGATGATCTCCATGATGTTCGAGGCATCCAGGCGGACCGGATACTTGACGACCTCCACATCGGGGTTGATCCCGTGCATGGTCTCCTCCGCGGAATCGACCTTGGGAACGCCGATGCGGTCGGTGGAGTGGATGACCTGGCGCTGGAGGTTGGAGAGGTCGACTTCGTCGTTGTCGACGATGCCGATCGTGCCGACGCCCGCCGCGGCAAGGTAGAGGGCGGCCGGGGAGCCCAGTCCGCCGGCCCCGAGCAGCAGCACCTTGGCCTCCAGCAGCTTCTGCTGGCCCTCGGCTCCGATCTCGGGGATGAGCAGGTGGCGCGAGTAGCGCTCGCGCTGCTCCGGGCTCAACGCCTTGGGCACCTCGACCTCGTAGCCCCGGTCCTTCCACAGCGTGATGCCGCCGGTCATCGACTCGACGTGCTCGTAGCCGAGCGCCTCCTTGAGCGTGTGGGCGGCGAGCGCGGAGCGCTGGCCGGAGGCGCAGTAGAGGATCACGTGCTCGCCGCGATCGGGCACGGCGCCCTCGATGCGGGACTCGAGGTATCCGCGCGGGACGTGCTTGGCGCCGGAGAGATGACCGGATTCGAACTCGTGGCTCTCGCGCACGTCGACGACGACGGCGCCGTTGCCCAGTTGGCGCTGCACGTCGGCGGGATCGACCTCGTCGACCTGGCTGCGGATCTGCTTGATGACGGCGACGCCTGAGGGGGACATTTCGAATCTCTTCAATCTCGGGTGTATTTCGTTACTTCAGGAAGTATAGCGACGCAGAAAAGGGCGCCTCCTCCCGAGGAGACGCCCCTTTCTCAGGCCCTATGCTGATTCACAAGTCGCCGCCCGCGTCATCCGCAAACGATTTGGTGGACTTGCTCGCAGGAGCAGTATCGTCCCGCACCGGCGTCGGCGCTATCGGGTGAAGACCCCATTCCGCCCTCCCGGACCGGCAGAATCCCGTCTTACCGTGAGGAAGCTCTCCCTGCTGACGCAGGTCCTGGGGATCAACGCCCTGCTCGTGACCGCGACGGTGTTCGTCGCCACCGTGGCCTTCGACCTTCAGCTTGGCAGCGGCGCCTCGCAGCGTCGCGAGTTCCTCGTGCTGGTGCTGGCGGTGCTGGTCACCCTGCTGGCCAACTCCTTCCTCCTGCGCCGCCGCTTCGAGCCGCTCGAGCGGCTGATCAGCGCGATGGAGCAGGCCGACCTGACCGCCCAGAGCGGGCGGGCAGACTCCTCGGAGGCCGACAGCCTGGAGGTACGGCGCCTCCACGCCACGTTCAATCGCATGCTCGATCGCCTCGAGGCCGAGCGCCGCGAGGGAGCGCGCGGCGTCGTGCGCGCTCAAGAGCAGGAGCGCCAGCGCCTCGCGCAGGACCTGCACGACGAGGTCAACCAGGCGCTCACCGCGATCCTGCTCCGCCTCGAGGCTGCACTGCCCGAAGCGCCGCCCGGGCTGCGGCGAGAGCTCGAGACGACCAAGGCCTTGACCACGCGGGCGATGGAAGAGCTGCTGCACCTCGCGCGCGAGCTGCGCCCGACGGCGCTCGACGATCACGGCCTGCTGGCGGCCCTGCGCACGCAGGTGCGCAACTTCGGAGAGCAGACGGGGATCGACGCGGAGTTCCGCCGTCAGGGCGAAGTGCCACGGCTGACCGACGAGCAGCAGCTCGTCCTCTACCGGGTGACGCAGGAAAGCCTCTCGAACGTGGCGCAGCACGCGGATGCCAGCCGCGTGCTCGTGGAGCTGTCCTCGATCGGGCGCATCGTGCTGCAGGTCGCCGATGACGGATGCGGCCTTGCGGGCGGCGCGAGCGGGTTTGCGAAGGGCCGAGAGGGCGGGCTGGGCCTGTCTGGGATGCGCGAGCGCGCCGTCCTGGTCGGCGGCAACCTGTCCATTCACTCCACCGAAGGCGCGGGCACGACCGTCACGCTGACGATGAGCTGATTACGATGCGCATCCTCATCGCCGACGATCACGGCATCGTTCGCACCGGCCTGCGCCTGCTGCTCGACCGCCAGCCCGACATGCAGGTGGTCGCCGAGGCCCAGGACGGTCCCGAGGCGGTCGAGATGGCGCTGGCGCAGCGCCCCGACCTGTGCATCCTCGATGTCGCGATGCCAAGACTGACGGGTCTGCAGGCGGCCCGCGAGATCAGGTCCCACGCGCCCGAGGTGTCCGTGCTGATCCTCTCGATGCACGATGACGAGCGCTATGTCTTCGAAGCGCTCCAGGCCGGGGCCTCCGGCTATGTGCTCAAGCGCGAGGCCGATCACGCCCTCGTCGAAGCGGTGCGGGCGGTGGCGCGCGGGGAGGCCTTCCTGACCAACGCGGCCGAACGCTCGCTCATCCGCGCCTGGATGTCCGACGAGAGCAGCGGTCCCGTCGACAGCCTCACGGCTCGGGAGCGCGAGGTGGTGAAGCTGATCGCCGAGGCCCACACGAACACGCAGATCGCCGAGGTCCTGCACCTGTCGGAGAAGACGGTGGAGTCCCACCGGGCCAACGTGCTGCGCAAGCTCGGGATGCGCGATCGCGTGGAGCTCGTGCGCTACGCAATCCGGCGCGGGCTCGTCGAAGCCTGAGCTCTGGCCGTGCCGGGAGGGGGTGCGAGCGCTGATACCCTAGCTGGCAGGTAGGTTTTTCTGATGATGTTCTCCACCAGAGCGGAATATGGCGTGCGCGTGATGGTCGAGCTGGCTCGACGCACGGGTGAGGAGCCCGTGTCCCTGACCGAGATCGCCGACGGCGACGGCCTTCCCCTGGCCTACCTCGAGCACCTCGCGGCACGGCTGCGCAAAGCCGGTCTCGTGCAGAGCCGGCGCGGTGCGCGGGGCGGCTACCTGCTCGCGCGCCCGGCAGCCGAGATATCGATGGCCGACGTCGTGCAGGCCCTGGAGGGCTCCATCGCCCCCATCGAGTGCATCAGCGAGGGCGCCGACGGCCATCTCGTGTGCACACGCGAGACGCAGACCGACCACGTCTGCCCCACCAAGCTGCTGTGGACCCGCGTGCAGGGGTCCATCGTGCGCACGCTGCAGAACACCAAGCTGTCCGACCTCGTCCAGGACAAACGCAACCCGGTCGCTGCATAGCAGCCCGGGTGACCAAGGAGACCATGGCTGACCTAGAGATCCACAACCTTCACGTCCGCACCGAGGATCGCGAGATCCTGCGCGGTGTCGACCTCGCGATCTCCAAGGGCGAGGTGCATGCGCTCATGGGGCCCAACGGATCGGGGAAGTCGACCCTGGCCAACACGCTCCTGGGCCATCCCGGCTACGAGGTGACCGAGGGGCAGATCCTCTTCCGAGGAGAGGACATCACCCAGGCCGACCCCGAGAACCGCGCCCAGGCCGGGCTCTTCCTCGCCTTCCAGTACCCCGTGAGCATCCCGGGGGTCTCGGTGGCGAATTTCCTGCGCATGGCGATGAACGCCAAACGTGAGGAGCCGATCGGCATCAAGGAGTTCGGCGGGGAGCTGCGCCACGCGGCCGACATCCTCCACGTCGACCGCGAGTTCACCTCCCGGCACCTCAACGACGGCTTCTCCGGCGGGGAGAAGAAGCGCTGCGAGATCCTGCAGATGGCCATGCTCAAGCCCGACATCAGCGTGCTCGACGAGACCGACTCCGGCCTGGACATCGACGCGCTGCGCACGGTCGCCGAAGGGGTGAACAAGCTCCACGGTGAGCTTGGCATGGGAGCACTCATCATCACCCACTACCAGCGCATCCTCCACTACATCACGCCGGCTTTCGTGCACATCATGCTCGACGGACGCATCGTCCACGAGGGCGGTCCCGAGCTCGTCGAACAGCTCGAGCGCGAGGGCTATGACTGGCTGCGGAGCCCTTCCAATGGCAACGGCTGAGCGGTCGACGAAGCGCGGCGCGGCCCGAGCGGCGACGCTCTACCAGGCGCTGGACGGACGCGGGGCGGGCGACGGACGCTCCGTGGACGAGCTTCGGAGCGCCGCGCTCGAGGTCTACGAGGGCGCTGAGCTGCCCGCCTGGCGGCGGTCGGGGTTCTGGACCACGAGCCTGCGAGACCTTGACCTCGACGGCCTCTCCCCCAGGTCCCACGCGCCGGACGCCGGCATCCCGCCCATCGTGGCGGAGGCGATCGGCGACGAGCCGCGCGCCGGTCTGCTCGTGCAGCGCGGCGCCAGCGTCGTGCACTCAGAGCTCGACCCGGCGCTCGCGCAGCGCGGCGTCGTGCTGTGCGCGCTGGAGGAAGCCGTCCGCGATTACCCCGACCTGGTCGCCCGCTACTTCATGTCGCGCCTCACCTACGACCGCGACAAGTTCGAGGCGGCAACCGCAGCGTTCTGGAGCGGCGGCGCGTTCCTCTACGTGCCCCGCAACGTGGTGGTCGAGCAGCCCTTCCAGCTCGCCTACGCCATCGATGAGGCCGGGACCGTGCAGTACGCCCACACCCTGGTGGTGGCCGAGGAGGGGGCGGACTTCCGCCTGCGCGAGTATGACCTCGCGCCGGACTTCGAGGGCCAAGCGCTGCACGCCGGCGCCTTCGAGCTCTACCTGGGTGACAACGCACGCTGTCGGTTGGCCCATTTCCAAGACTGGGGCACGGGCCAGGTCTACGACGTGTCCACCCACTTCGTGCGGGTCGGTCGCGACTCGCACTGCACGTGGATCCCCATTCACCTGGGCGGTCATCTCACGCGCCAGCACTTGGAGTTCTCCACGGCGGAGCCCGGTGCCGACATGCGCCATCGCGGCATCTACTTCACCGAGGGCGACGAGCACCTCGACCTGTTCACCGTCGACCTCCACGAGGTCGGTCACACGACCGGCGACACGGTGTGGAAGGGCGCCGCGACCGCCAAGAGTCGCGCCTCCTACGAGGGCCTGATCAAGATCGTCGCCGACGCCCAGGAGTCCCACACCTACCTGCAGACGCACTCGATGATGCTCTCGCCCCGCGCCAAGGTCGACGCCATCCCGTCGCTGATCGTGGAGACCGACAGCGTGTCGGCCTCGCACGGGGGGACGGTCGGCGAGGTCGACGAGGCGCAGATCTTCTACATGCAGACCCGCGGACTCTCGCGCGAGGAAGCCGTGAAGGTCATCGTCGAGGGCTACTTCGAGCCGATCGTGGTCCAGCTCGAGGACGAGCCGCTCGAGGCGCTCGTCCGCGAGCGCATCTCGGCGAAGCTGGCTGCGGCAGCGGACGAGATCGAGGCCTACGCGGCCGCCAAGTAGAGGCATGTCGACCACGGCTCCCCCCAAGTCCCAGCTCGACGTACGTGCGGACTTCCCGATCTTCTCGCGCGAGATCGGCGGTCGCCCGATCGTCTACCTCGACTCGGCCGCCACATCGCAGAAGCCCAACGCGGTGATCGACGCGATCGTCGACTACTACCGCGAGCACAACGCGCCGATCCACCGCAGCGTCTACCGACTCGCGGAAGAGGCGACCGAGGCGTTCGAGGGCGCCCGCACCCGTATCGCCGCCTTCGCCGGCGGTGAGCCCGCGACGACGATCTTCACCGCGAACGCCACCGAGGCCATCAACCTGGTCGCCTACGCCTGGGGCCGCGAGCACGTGGGCGCAGGCGACGTGCTGCTCATCACCGAGATGGAGCACCACTCGAACATCGTGCCCTGGCAGCTGCTGGCCCAGGAGACCGGCGCCGAGCTGCGCTACCTCGACGTGTCCGACGACGGGAGGCTCTCACTCGACCAGCTCGACGATGAGCTGGGCTCCGGGCGCGTGAAGCTGGCGGCCTTCGGCCACGTCTCAAACGTCCTGGGCACCATCAACCCGGTGGCCGAGATGGCCGCGCGCGTACGGGCCGCCGGCGCAGTGTCGCTCGTCGACGGTACGCAGGCCATGCCGCAGCTCCCCGTCGACGTAGGCGCCATCGACGCAGACTTCTACGCCTGGACGGGCCACAAGGCGCTGGGCCCGACGGGCATCGGCGTGCTGCACGGCCGGCGAGAGCTGCTGGAGGCGATGCGACCGTTCATCGCGGGCGGGCACATGATCAAGTCGGTGGAGCGCGACCACTCGACGTGGAACGACCTGCCGTGGAAGTTCGAGGCCGGCACGTCGATGATCGCCGAAGCCGTCGGTCTCGGGGCCGCGATCGACTACTTGTCCGAGCTGGGGATGGACAACGTGCGCGCGCACGAGCGGGCGTTGACCGAGTACGCGCTGGAGCGTCTCGGCGAGCTGCCCTCCGTGCGCGTCGTGGGCCCATCCGGCACGGAGCACCGAGGCGGCGTGATCTCCTTCGCGGTGGAGGGCGTGCACCCGCACGACGTCGCCGATCTGGTGGGGCGCGAGAACGTCTGCGTACGCGCCGGCCACCACTGTGCGCAGCCGCTCATGCGCCGTCTGGGCGTGCCCGCCACCGCCCGCGCCAGCTTCGGGCCCTACAACACTCGTGAGGACGTGGACGCTCTGATCGAAGCGTTGGCGAGCGTGCGGGAAGTCTTCGGCCTGCACTAGCGATGGACGACCTCTACCGCGACTACATCCTCGAGCACTACAAGCGCCCGCGCAATTTCGGCGAGCTCGAGCCCCACGACCTGGAGGCTCACGACCACAATCCCCTGTGTGGAGACGAGATGGGTGTCCACATCCGCGTGACGGACGGCAAGGTCGAGGAGCTGCGCTTCCATGGACAGGGTTGCGCCATCTCGCAGGCCGCTGCGTCGATCGCCTCGGAGGAGTACGTCGGGATGGCGCTCGAAGGCATCGCCGGCCTCGACGGCGCGTGGCTGATCGACCTGCTGGGAATTCCCATCTCCGCCACGCGCCGAAAGTGCGCGCTGCTCAACCTCAAGGTGCTGCGCGGCGCGGTGACCGGCGACGCGAGCTGGCCCGGCGGAGGCTAGGTTTCGCGCGCGACCGTCATCCCATCCACCGGCGCCAGGTCACTGCGCCCGGCGATGAGCGAGGTCTCGGCGGCGTCGGCGCGATCTTCCGCCGCTCGATACACGACAAAGGAATCGGGGCCGGGACTCGCCCGCCACGCGTGCAGGGCAGCGTTGGCTTCGGCTCGGGCCGCGCGCCACACGGCAACGAGCTCGTCGCCGTCCGCCGGGCGCAGCACGAGCTCGTGGGTGTCCTCGATGTGCTCGAGCAGTTCCTTGAGGTCTGTGGTCTTCATCTCGTGGGGTCAGACGCCGACTGCATGCGAGTTCTTTCGCGGTGGGGCTCGGGATGCCTTCGTCCCTCCTTACGCGTACCGAACCCGTAGCGGTTCACCGAGTTGCGCGGCGTCAACGCGCCGTTCACCGGAGGCCGCCTTCCGGGACCGCTAGAATCCCGACTACCGCAAACGGATATGGAATCGAGGCCCGATGGCCACTGCCGACCGCACCCGCATCACCAAGCCCAGTCCCATCGTCGAAGACGATCAGGGCCAACTGCGTGCTCGCAAGGGAATCTCGCGCGAGGTGGTCACCGAGATGTCCAAGGTCAAGAACGAGCCGGAGTGGCTGCGCGACAAGCGCCTGAAGTCCTTTGAGATCTTCGAGCGCAAGCCCGTCCCCACCTGGGGTGTCGATCTCTCGGGCCTGAACTTCGACGACCTCGTGCTCTACGCCCCCCCCACGGCCGGGCGCTACAACAGCTGGGACGACGTTCCCGCGAACATGAAGCAGACCTACGAGGACCTGGGCATCCCCCAGGCCGAGCGCGAGCACCTGGCCGGCGTGGTGGGCGTGTGGGACAACGAGCCGGTCTACGAGGGCCTCAAGGAGGAGTACGCCAAGCAGGGCATCCTCTTCTGCTCCACCGACACCGCCGTCGAGCAGTACCCGGAGCTCGTGGAGCAGTACTTCATGACCAAGTGCGTCCCGCCCCAGGACAACAAGTTCTCGGCGCTGCACGGAGCCATCTGGTCGGGCGGCTCCTTCCTCTACGTGCCCGCCGGCGTGAAGGTCGACCTGCCCCTGCAAGCCTACTTCCGCATGGAGGGCCAGGGCGAGGGCACCTTCGAGCACACGCTCATCGTGGTCGAGGAGGGCGCCGAGGTGAACTACATCGAGGGCTGCACGGCGCAGAGCTACAGCGTCAACTCGATGCACTCAGCGGTGGTCGAGATCTTCGTCAAGGAGGGCGCCAAGGCGCGCTACACCACGGTCCAGAACTGGTCCAAGGACGTCTACAACCTCAACACCAAGCGTGCCGTGGTCGAGGCCGAGGGCACCGTCGAGTGGGTCGGTGGCTCGATGGGCGCCAAG
>JBBSIW010000047.1:0-10551 GCA_038231895.1 Solirubrobacterales bacterium
CGAGGAACTCGAGCTGGTCGTCGGTGAAGTCGCGATGCGCCCGGTCGACCTGGCGGAAGACCTGGCGCGCGTCGATGAAGAGGACCTTGTCCGCGCGCTCGCTGGCGCGCTTGCCGCGGTCCAGGAACCAGAGCGTGACCGGCAGGGTCACCGTGTAGAAGAAGTTCGGGCTGACCGCCACCATCACGTCGACCAGCCGGTCCTCGATCAGCTTGCGGCGGATCTCGCCCTCGCTGTGGCGCGCGTCGGACGATGAGTTGGCCATCACGAAGCCGGCCCGGCCAGTGTCGTTCAGGGCCGTCGCGAAGAGCTGGATCCAGAGGTAGTTGCCGTTGTCGGCCCGCGGCAGATCGGGGAAGCGCGCGTCGCCCTCGAGCTTCGCCTTGTCGATGCGGTCGACGTTGAAGGGCGGGTTTGCCATTACGAAGTCGAACCGCCCCACGCTGTCGTGCAGGTCCTCGTAGTAGCTGTTGCCCTCGCGGATCTCGCCCGAGAGCCCGTGCACGGCGAGGTTCATCCGGGCGAGCCGGACCGTCTCTCCCGTCTTCTCCTGCCCGTAGATCGACAGCTCGGCGCCGGGCGACTGGCTGTGGCGCTTCACGAAGTGGGCCGAGTGCACGAACATGCCCCCCGAGCCGCAGGCCGGATCGAAGATGCGCCCGTGGAAGGGCTCGATGATCTCGACGATCAGCCGGACGATCGACATCGGCGTGAAGAACTCGCCGGCCCCCTGCCCTTCAGCCAGAGCGAACTTGGCGAGAAAGTACTCGTAGATCAGACCGAAGGCATCACCCTCCAAGTCCTTCGTGTAGCTGTTGATGTGGCGCAGGAGCGAGCCGATCGTCGAGCTCTCGATGGCGGTGTACGTGTGGGGCAGCACGCCCGCCAGCTCCGGGTTGTTCTCCTCCACGAGGCGCATCGCCTCGTTCGTCGCCCTGCCGAGGTCCGAGCCTTCCGGGAGAGCGAGCAGGTAGTCGAACCGTGCGGGCTCGGTCAGGTAGATCACGCGCTGGGCGTGGTAGTCCGACGGGCTGATCTTGCGGCGCGCCGAGGCCTTGGCTTCGACCTTCTCGCGGGCGGCCTCGAACCGTGCGTCGGCGAAGCGCAGGAAGATCAGGCCGAGGACCGGCGTGCCGTACTCCGACGCCTTGAGGCCCGAGTTCGCGCGGAGCTCATCGGCGGCGTCCCAGAGGCGGTTCTCGAGCTCGGCCAGATCAGACTGCACGCCGGGCTCGCTCTCTCAGCCGCCGAGCTCGGCGCGCAAAGCCGCCATCGTCAGCACCGCGTTCGCGGCGTCGCGCCCGGTGTCCCGCGTGCCTCCGCCCGAGCGGGCGAGCGCCTGCTCCATCGTCTCGACGGTGAGCACCCCGAACCCGCACGGCACGCCGGTACGCAGCTGAACCTCCTGCACGCCCCGCGCCGCCTCGGTGCACACGAAGTGAAAGTGGTCGGTCTCGCCGCGGATCACCGCGCCCAGGCACACCACGCCGGCGTAGCGGCCGGTGCCCGCCGCGTAAGAGGCGGCCAGCGGGAGCTCGAACGCCCCGGGCACGTCGAACACGTCGACGTCGCGGGCTCCGCCGGCCTCCAGCGCCGCGGTGGCACCCGCGAGCAGACGCTCGGCCAGCTCGTCATAGAACCGACCGACCGCGATGGCGTAGCGGCTCACGACCGCGAGCCGGGCGGCGCGCCGCCCGGGTCCTCGCCGCCCTCCTCGCGGCGCGCACGGTCCTGCTCTGCCTCGCGCTGGAGCAGCTCCTCGTCTAGAGGCAGGCCCTGATGGTGCAGGGTGTGGCCGAGTCGCTCGCGCTTGGCCCGCAGGTACCCGACGTTGTGGGGGTTGGGCACGGGCTCAATCGGGATCTGGTCCGAGACCGAGAGGCCATAGCCCTCCATGCCGATGATCTTCTTGGGGTTGTTGGTGAGGATGCGGATGCTCGTCAGTCCGAGGTCGTGCAGGATCTGCGCGCCGATCCCGTAGTCGCGCAGGTCGGCGGGCAGGCCGAGCTCGAGGTTGGCGTCGACCGTGTCCAGGCCGTCCTCCTGCAGGCGATAGGCGCGCAGCTTGTTGAGCAGCCCGATGCCCCGCCCTTCCTGGGAGAGATAGAGCAGGACGCCGGCGCCCTCGCGCTCGATCGTGGCCAGGGCGGCCTCGAGCTGCTCGCCGCAGTCGCAGCGCAGCGAGTGGAAGACGTCGCCGGTCAGGCACTCGCTGTGGACGCGCACGAGCACGTCGTCGTGACCGGCCACGTCGCCCTTGACCATGGCCACGTGGTGCTTGTCGTCGACGAGCGAGCGATAGCCGACGGCCTCGAACTCCCCGAACGTCGTCGGCAGCCGCGTGGACACCACGCGCTCGACGAGCTTCTCGTTCCGCCGCCGGTAGGCGATGAGGTCGGCGACCGTGATCATCCGCAGGTCGTGGCGGGCGCAGTAATCGATGAGGTCGGGCACGCGCGCCATCGTCCCGTCGTCCTTCATGATCTCGCAGATCACGCCCGCCGGCGGGAGGCCGGCCAGCCGAGCGAGGTCCACGCTGGCCTCGGTGTGGCCGGTGCGCTCCAGCACGCCGCCGGCCTTCGCCTTGAGCGGGAACAGGTGGCCGGGCTGGATCACGTCACGGGGGCGCGCGGCGGGGTCGATGGCCACCTGGATCGTATGGGCCCGATCGTGGGTGGAGATGCCGGTGGTCACCCCCTCCCGAGCCTCGATGGAGACGGTGAAGGCCGTCTTCAGCGGGTCCTCGTTCTTGGGCGCCATCAGGTCCAGGCCCAGCTGATCGCATCGCTCGGGTGTGAGGGCCAGGCAGATCAGGCCCCCGGCCTCCTTGCGCATGAAGTTGATCGCCTCGGGGGTGGCGAACTGTGCGGCGAGCACGAGATCGCCCTCGTTCTCACGATCCTCGCCGTCGCAGACCACGAGCATCTTGCCGTTGCGGAAGTCCTCCAGGGCCTCCTCGATGGTGGAGAATCCCGTCCGCGTGGTCATCGCGCCACCAGTCGCTCGACGTACTTGGCCAGCACGTCGACCTCCAGGTTCACCTCATCGCCGGGACGGGTGGAGCCGAGGGTCGTCCGTTCCAGCGTCTCGGGGATCAGCGACACGGTGAAGCTCTCCTCGCCCAGCTCGGCCACTGTCAGCGAAATGCCGTCGACGGCGATCGAGCCCCGCTCGACGACGTAGCGAAGCAGGTGCGCCGGAGCCTCGATGCGCAGCATCCGGGCGAGCCCCTCGGCGTGGCGATCGAGCACGACGCCAACCCCGTCCACGTGCCCCTGCACGACGTGACCTCCGAGTCGGTCCGTGGCTCGCAGCGGCAGCTCGAGGTTGACGCTGGCCCCCGGCGCGGCTGCGGCAAGTGAGGACCGGCGCAGCGTCTGGCCCATGACGTCGGCCGAGAAGGTGCCCCCATGGACGGCACTGGCCGTCAGGCACACGCCGTTGACCGCCACCGAGTCGCCCTCGTGCACCTCGCCGGTCACCGCGCCGCGGATGCGAAGCCGCATCCCCTCCTCCGTGCGCTGCACGTCCTCGATGGTGCCGAGATCCTGGATCAGCCCGGTGAACATCACCACTCCCGCAGACGCGCAGATATGAGCAGGTCACCCTCGACGGACTCACACTCGAGCGGACCCAGTGTGCGAACCGCTTCGGCCACCTTCTCTCGGCCCTGGCCCGCGATGGGGTCGCGAGCCGATCGCCCGCCCAGCACGATCGGTGCCAGGAACAGCCGCAGCTCGTCGATCTCATCGGCATCGAGGAAGGCGCCGGCCAAGCGTGGGCCACCCTCGAGCAGGACCGACGTGATGCCCTGCGCACCGAGCTGCCCCAGCGCAGAGCGAACCCGCGAAGGCTCGTTCTCGCCCGTGGCCACGAGCACCTCGGCACCGGCGCTGATCAGGCCGCTCGTGGCCGAGCGGGGCGCCGCCCGGGATACGACGACGGTGAGCGCGACATCCGGAGCCGAGCGCACCAGCTGCGAGTGCAGCGGCAGGCGAGCGAGCGAGTCGAACACGATCCGTCGCGGCTGGCGGCGGGTCGCCCCGCCCCGCGCTGTCAGCTGCGGGTCGTCGGCCAGGGCCGTCCCGATCCCCACGGCGACCGCATCGGACTCTGCGCGCCAGGTGTGCGCGCGCTCGCGACTGGCCTCGCAGGAGATCCACTTCGAGTCCCCGCTCTCGGTGGCGACCTTGCCGTCGAGGGACATGGCCGCCTTGAGCACGACATGCGAACGGCCCGTGCGGGCGTGCTTGCGGAAGGGCTGGTTGAGCTCGCGAGCGCGCGCGGCGAGCTCGCCGTCGTCGAGCTCGACCTCGACCCCCTCGTCGCGCAGGATTCCCAGGCCGCGTCCGGAGGCGTGCTCGGAGGGATCGTCGGAGGCGACCACGACCCGGGCGATGCCGGCCGCGGCGATCGCATCGGTGCACGGGGGCGTCTTGCCCCCGTGGCAGCAGGGCTCAAGCGACACGTAGAGCGTAGCGCCACGCAAGTCGTGGGCCCCCGAGGCCGCGATCGCGGCCACCTCGGCATGCGGGCCGCCGAACATCGCGTGGTGGCCCTCCCCCACCACGGCACCCTCGCGGACGATCACGGCGCCGACGAGCGGGTTCGGGCTGACTCGCCCCCGTCCTCGCGCGGCAAGCTCGATTGCGCGTGCCAGGTGTAGACGGTCGGTGTCGGTGGAGACGGTCATGGACGCCGCGTATCAGGATAGGGGCGCGGCTGGCGCGCGACCACAGCGGCCCCCGCCGAGGCGATAGACGGACATCACCGGTCCCGGGCGACGGTAGCGCAGCGGGTAGTAGTCAAAGGACCAGTCGAAGTTGAACGACCCCGTCGCGCGGGGCCCAGTCGGACCCACGCGCAACGCGAGCCGCCCTCGACGGCGAAGGGCGCGATAGTAGGCCAGCGCGCGCGGAACCTGGTCGGGAGCGGCGAAGGCGCGACCGGACTGCGTTGACCCGGTGACCACCCAGCAGACCCCCGCATGGGTATAGGCGTCCAGGAGCGCCGGCCTCAGGCGCCGCACGTAGCCCTCGGCGCCGACGACCCCCGCCGCGCGGGGCACGCGCTGCAGCGGCTGGCCATCCAGAAGGCGGGGGGCGCCAGCGGCGACCCCGAGCGCCCCGGCCGCCGATCCGCCGGTCGTGGCGGCGGCGAGCTGATCGGGGTCGACCGTGCGCCAGCCGCTCGTCCACGCATCGGTGACCACCGGTTCTACGACCATCGCCGTGCCCCGCGGCACGTGCTTCGCAAGCCAGGCGCGGGCAACCGCGCGGGTATCTGGTCGCGAGAGGACGAGATCGTCGTGCAGGCTGAACACCAGGCCCTGGGCGCCGAGGGCAACCGCCGCGACTGCGAGCACCCGCCCGCGCGGCGCCCCGCGACGGCCCAGGGCGTCCGCGAGCGCCACCGCCCCAGCGGCGGCGAGCAGGCAGAGGATCGGCAGCACGGGCAGCAGCCAGCGGCCGAAGTAGCGGTCCTGGGCACCCATGTAGAGGATGAACGCCACGGGCGCGGGGACGAGCAGCGCCGCGACGCGCGGCCGGCGTGCGGTGAGCCAGGCGGCGCCGGCGACGGCGGCCAGCGTGGGAGCCCAGCCGAGCCCCCATGTGAGCGTCCACAGGTAGTAGCGCTGCCCGCCCCCGCCGGTCAGGCCGAGCTTGCCGACGCCGCTGGCCGCAGCCTGGTGAGAGAGCCCGGACAAGAAGGCCGGGGCGTCGAGCACCGCGTAGGGATTGGTCGCGAGGGCGGCGAGGAGCGCGGCGCCAATGGCCAGGGCCAGGTTGCGTGCCGCCCTTCGCCAAGGTGTGGGCGCGAGCGCGGCTGCGGTGAGCAGCGGGAGGAGGACGATGCCGGCCGTGTACTTCGTCGAGCAGGCGAGCCCCAGGCCCACCCCGGCCAGCGCGTAGTCGCGCACGCGCCCGTGGTTCAGCACCCCTGCGGCGCCGACCAGTGAGAGGGCGACGGGCGCCAGCGCCAACGCATCGTTGAGGGCGAGGTGTGCGTAGAAGACGGGCAGGAAGGCGACCGCCAGAACGGCGGCGGCCACCAGGCCGACACGGCGGTCCAGCAGTCGCGCGCCGGCCAGGTAGAGGAGGGCCACCGCCGCGGTGGAGACGATCGCCACCGTGACTCGAGCGACCAGGAAGACCTCGCCGGGATCGGCCGCGAACGCGCGTCCGGCGCCCTCGCCGCCACCGAACCACACGCTGAACACGGCGTGCAGCAGGTAGGTGAGCGCCGGCGGATTGACGAAGTAGTGGGGGTCGAGGTCATGGCCGAACAGCCCGATGGCTCGAGGGACGAAGTGGGCGTTCTCATCGACGTTGTAGGCATAGGGCAGGCCGTGCCCGATGCCCCACAGGCGCAGGGCCAGCGCTCCGGCGAGCAGCGCGGTGAGCGCGAGCGGCCAGCCCCACGAGCCTCGATGCGCGGAGCGCCGCCGCGACGACTCCGGCGAGGGCGCGCGGGTCGGAAGGGGTTCGTCGAGGACCGCGGACGGAGCACTTGGGGCCATGGCGTAGCGGCACTCTTCCAGAGCCCGAGCTTGGCGGCGCAGGCACCGCCCCAGCCGAGCGAGCACCCCGATCCGCGATACTGCCGGCGCCCCGACGCGATGAAGCTGATCATCCAGATCCCCTGCCTCGACGAGGAGCGCACGCTGCCCCAGACGCTCGCCGACCTTCCCCGGGAGCTGCCGGGGTTCGACGCGGTGGAGTGGCTGGTGATCGACGACGGCTCCAGCGACGCGACGGTGGAGGTCGCCCGCAGCCATGGCGTCGACCACCTCGTGCGCCTGCCCACCCACCGCGGGCTCTCCGGGGCCTTCCAGGCGGGGCTCGACGCCGGGCTCAAGCTCGGCGCCGACGTGATCGTCAACACCGACGCCGACAACCAGTACCGCGGGCAGGACGTCAGGGAGCTGGTGGCGCCGATCCTGGCCGGCACGGCCGACCTCGTGGTCGGGGATCGCGACGTCCGCAACTCGACGCACTTCTCCTCGCGCAAGCGGCTGCTGGCCCGGCTGGGATCGTGGATCGTGGGGCGTGCCTCCGCGACGCGAGTGCCCGACGCGACGTCGGGGTTCCGCGCCTACAACCGCGAGGCGGCCCTGCAGGCGCAGGTGGTCTCGACGTTCACCTACACGCTCGAGTCGGTGATCCAGGCCGGCAAGACGCTGGTCGCCATCGAGCACGTGCCGGTTCGGACCAACCCGGAGACTCGGCCCTCCCGCCTGTTCCCCTCGCTGTGGACCTACATCCGCCGCAACGCCCTATCGATCTTTCGCATCTATTCCCACTACGAGCCGCTGCGCGTGTTCTGGAGCGCCGCGGCGGTGCTCGCGGTCGCGGCGGTCGGCATCTGGTCGCGGTTCCTCTACTTCTATGTCGTCGCAGGCCACGGCAGCGGCCACGTGCAGTCGCTCATCCTCGGGGCCGTCCTGTTCAACGCGGCGATGGTGCTGACCGCGCTGGGCGTGATCGGCGACCAGCTCTCAGCCCAGCGCGTCCTCACCCAGCGCACGCTGGAGCGGGTGCGGCGCGTGGAGCTCCAGCTGGGCGTCCCGCCGTCGCACTACGAGCCCGGCGCCCGCAACGGGCACGCCGAGCGCGCGCCGGCGCGACCGTGAGCACGGCCGCGGCCTCCGGGCCGGTCGGCAACCTCTACGACAAGTACGGCACGCGCAACCCCATCGCCTCCCTGCTGGTCCGGCGACTTCGCCGCACGCTCGACGAGCTGATCGACCTCGCCGCACCAGCCTCGATCCTCGACGTCGGCTGTGGCGAGGGCGTGCTCACCGAGGCGTGGGCGCACCGGCCGGGCATCGAGCGGGTGGTGGGCGTCGACGTCGAGGATCCGGGGCTCCGGCGCGAATGGGCACGCCGAGCAACGCCGGGGATGGAGCTCTCCGCGGTGGATCCCGGAGCGCCCCTCCCGTTCGCAGATCGCGCGTTTGACCTGGTGACCGGGGTGGAGGTGCTCGAGCACGCGGCGGAGCCGGAGCGCCTGCTCGGGGAGCTCATCCGCTGCTCGCGGGCTCACGTGCTCGTCTCGGTGCCGCACGAGCCATTGTGGCGGGCGCTGAACCTCGCCCGCGGGGCGTACTGGCGCTCGCTCGGGAGCACCCCCGGCCACCGGCACCACTTCAGCGCGCGGGGACTGACCGCACTCGTGCGGGGACACGGACGCATCCGTGCCCGCCGCGCACCGGCGCCGTGGCTCGCGCTGCTGCTCGAACGCCCCGGTCAGCCCGCTTGCGCGGCCGCCGCGATCTCGCGGTAGGCGGCGACCGGGTCGTCGGTGCCGAACACCTTCGAGCCTGCGACGAACAGCGTCGCGCCCTTCTCGGCGCATGGCCCGGCGGTGGAGGCATCGATCCCGCCGTCGACCTCGAGCAGGACGTTCTCGGGCAGCAGCTCGCGCAACCGGGCGAGCTTGTCTAGCGAGGCGGGGATGAACTTCTGGCCCCCCCAGCCGGGGTTGACGGTCATGCACAGCACGAGGTCGAGCTCCTCCGTCGAGGCCGCGACGCTCTCGGCGGGGGTGGAGGGGCACAGCGAGAGGCCCGCGGCGCAGCCGGCGTCGCGGATGGCTTGGAGCGTGTAGTTGATGTGCGGCGTGGCCTCGTAGTGCACCGTGATCGCGTCGGCGCCCGCCTCGGCGAAGTTGGCCACCTGATCCTGCGGACGCTCGATCATCAGGTGCACGTCGAGCCAGCCGCCGGCGTCGTGGACCTGCTCGTTGAGCGCCTCGACGACGATCGGGCCCATGGTGATGAGCGGAACGAAGTGGCCGTCCATCACGTCGATGTGGATCACGCGCGCGCCGGCCTCCATGATCTGGGCGACCAGATCGCCGAGCCGAGCGAAGTCGGCTGACAGGATCGACGGCGCGATCTGTCGGTCGCGCGGGAGCGGTTTGCTCTCGGCGGCCATTACAGGGACTGGAGCATGCTCTCGTGGCAGTGGTTGCAGGTGTGCATCAGGGTGCTGGACATGCGGACAATCGTCGAGTGCTCACCGCAGTTGGGACACACGGAGACCAGCTCGAAGCGCCGCAGACAGTACACGCAGCGGTAGCGCCCGGCGAGGTTGGTCGGCCGCAGCCACGGTTCGCCGCACTCCGGACACACCGCGCCAAGGTCGATCTCGCGTTCACTCATGGGCGTTGGCGGGCGCGAGCATGAGGTCACCGTGCATGCGTACAGATCTTAGGTGAGCCGGGAGCGCGTTCACCCGCCGGGGGCGCCGTGGCCGCGCAGGTACGCGGCCGCGTCCATCGGGCGCCCGCCGGGCGGCTGCAGCGCGAGCAGCTCGAGCCCGCCGGGCGCGCAACCCAGGACAAGACGACCGTCGGCCGCGGCCAGCCGGCCCGCGGCCGGGCCCCGGTCAAGCGCGGCGGCGGCCAGGACCCGCAAGAAGCTGCCGTCGGGGAGGGCCACCCGCGCGCCGATGTGCGGGTGCAGCGCCCGCACCACCCGGTCCAGCTCGACGGCGCTGCGCGCGGGATCGAGCGTGCGGTCCGCCGTCTCGATCTTCTCGGCATACGTCGCTTCGCCTTCCTCCTGCTCGGTGAACGGGGGGCGATCGTCGAGCGCCCGTACGAGCAGCTGACCGCCCATGTCCTGGAGCCGCGTGGCCAGCGAGCCGTAGGAGTCCTGGGGGCGGATCCGCTCGGCCGCGGCCAGGCACACCGGGCCACCGTCCAGGGCAGCGCTCACCCGCATGATCGACACCCCGGTCTCGGCGTCTCCGGCCATGATCGCGCGCTCCACCGGAGCGGCACCGCGCCAGCGCGGCAGCAACGATGGGTGAACGTTGAGCAGCTCGAACGCCGACAGCAGCGGCTCGGTGATGAGCGCGCCGAAGGCGCACACGCACACCGCGTCCGGATTCTCCGCGGCGATGCGCGTCCGGGTGGCGTCGTCGTTGACCGTCTCCGGAGCGATCGCCTCGATCTCCATCGCCTCGGCCGCCTCGGCGACGGGCGGGGGCCGCAGCCTCTGCCCGCGACCGCGCGGCCGGGCCGGGCGCGTGACCACGAGGCTTGGCCGATGAGAGCTTCCGGCCAGGGTCTCGAGTACCGCCGCCGCGAACTTCGAGGTGCCGACGTAGACCGTGCGCACTCGTGGGCCTGCTCCTACGCGGCCTGGGCGTCCAAGGCCTCGCGCAGCTCGCGCATGGCCTGCTTGCGCGCGTCACGCGGGACCCGATCGATCATGAGCACGCCGTCGAGGTGGTCGATCTCGTGCTGGATGACGCGCGCCTCGAGACCGCTGGCCTCGATCAGCAGCCGCTCGCCGCGCTCGTCGCTTGCCCGCACCCGTACGTAGACCGGGCGCTGCACCTCGACGTGGAGGCCGGGAAGGCTCAGGCAGCCCTCCTCAGCCCCCTCCAGCTCCTTGCCCGACCAGTCGAGCTCGGGATTGACCAGTACCGCCAGCGGCGCCTCCTGGCCGATCCGATACACGAGCAGCCGGTGCATGACGCCGACCTGCGTCGCCGCCAGCCCGATGCCGATCGCGTCGCCCATGATCTCGGCCATGCG
>JBBSIW010000048.1:0-10521 GCA_038231895.1 Solirubrobacterales bacterium
CAGTCCGGGCGAACAGCACCGACCAGTTCGATGTCCTTGCTCCGCAGCTCGACGTGATCCAGGTTGAGCCCGGAATCTCGGGATGGATGAGCGCGGTTGTTGGAGCTCAGACCGCGGCTCGCCGTGAGGGCTATGAGGATCTCCAGCATCGCCTGGCTGGCCGAGGATCTGTTCTTTGCGGCCTGAGTCGCCGCCTGCACATGCCGAACCGGGGCTCCCGCGATTGGGCGCGCGACTAGATCCCGGCGAAGCCAGCCAAGCGCCAAGCGGGGCATCAGGGAGACGCCACGACCGGCGGCTACGAGAGCTTGCAGAGCTTCGAACCCCGTGGCGCGACAGGAGAAGTCGAGCACAGGCCGGTGTCCTGCGTCGGAGCACACCTTTTCGAGATCCCTATGCCAAGGAGCGGCCGCGAGGATCGGTACGTCGCCCAGCTGGCCGAGCGCGATCGTCTCGTGAAGCGCCAGCTCGTGGTCGGCAGGCAGGACGAGGAGGTATGGATCGTCGAAGAGAGGAACGCATTCCAGCTCCAGCTCCCGGCAAGCGGCCACGCCTCGGTAGTCCACTTCAGTCGGCCACTCTTCCAGCTGGAAGATCACGGCGAGGTCGAGCTCATTCCCGGCAAGCTGCGCGAGGGTCTCGTAGGGCTCGCCGTCGCTGAAGGAGAGCTCCGAATCGGGGTAGCGCGCCCCGAAGATGCAGAATGCGTCGGCAGTGAACGACCCCGTCGCACTGGAAAACGACCCGAAGCGCAGGCGGGTGTCGTTGTGCTCGCTCATCCCGTCGAGCTCTGTGTAGGCATCGGCAAGTCGCGTGACAACATCCTGGGCGTGGTCACGCAAGGTGCGCGCGGCGGCGGTCAACCGCACTCCGCGGGCGCTGCGTTCGAACAGAATCATCCCTGCCGCACGCTCGAGCGCGCACATCTGTTGGGAAACCGCGGAGGGGGTGAAGGTGAGGGACTCCGCGGCGCCCGCGAAGCTCCCCGTCCGAGCGACCTCCAGCAGCATCTCGAGCCGCCGAAGGTCGAGCATTCCGTTGCCTATCACGGTCCACCCCATCCAACCACCGAAGGACTCCAGACCAGGAGCGAATTGCGGCCTTTGACTCTTCCGGAGCGGCGCATCAGCTTCGGGGCCCAAAACTCGACCGTCTTGGAAACACGCGCTTGTTCCTCGTTGCGGTGGCAGTCGACGAAGCGACGAGTGCGCACCGCCTCCACAGCGCTGGCCGAGTATAGACCCTCGAAAGCGCGCCTGGTGGAACAGTTAGGACGGCTACCGCTGCCGTAACGGATCGTCGTTTGCATTACGCGGGCGTAAGGGGCAGCCTCCTCGCCGAGCAATGCGACCAGAGGGGACGGACCCGTGAGGAGGAGTAGGGCCAAGGCATCTGATGTCAGCAAGCTGTTGACGACCGGGGCGGTCGCCGGACTGGCCGTTGGCTTCGTCTTCATCCTGGCGAACATGATCTACGCCACCTCACAGCCGGCGCTTCCCAATGTCCCGGCTGGACTGAAGCTGCCGGCAAGCGCGCCGTTCCTCGATATCGGCACCATCTTCTATTTCGACGACAAACCGCGGATGATTCCCGAGTATCCGTTCGCGGGGCTCATCACGCACTTCTCGCTCTCGATCCTGTTCGGCCTGATCTTCGCGCTGGTGTTGGTCCCACTCTTCAGAAGCGGGCGCGCGCTGCTGGTCGGCGGCATCGTGTACGGCGTCGTGCTGTACATCGTCAACTACCAGATCCTCGGACGCCTGTTGTTCAAATGGTTTGACCCGTCAGACGCGATGGGTCCCAACCCGTGGTTCGGCCTGCTCACACACGTGGGCTTTGGTCTCCTGCTCGTGCCCTTCTTCCTGACCGCGGTATCCCGATACGGTCAGGCGCCGGCGGCGCGGGCCGCGGCGGACCGAGTCGAGGAGCGACAGCGCGCGACGCCCACAGGGCGATGAACGCGGGCGTAAGGCGGCGCTCGTGGGCACGACAACGTCTCGGAGGCAAAGTCGGGGACTGGATGACCCCGCTGCGGCGGTTGGCGGGGCCAGTTCGCCGGTGCGGCCCTCGAAAGGAGCTTCGTCATGAGTGCAACCGTCGGTGATCATCTCCTCGAGCGTCTGGCGGCCGCAGGCGTCCGGCGCATCTACGGCTACCCGGGCGACGGCATCAACGGGATCATGGGCGCGATGAATCGCGCGGGCGGGGGGATCGACGGATCCGGGCCGCTCGAGTTCGTGCAGGTTCGCCACGAGGAGATGGCCGCGTTCATGGCGTGCGCGCACGCGAAGTTTACGGGCGAGGTCGGGGTGTGCCTCGCCACCTCGGGTCCCGGGGCCATCCACCTCCTCAACGGCCTCTACGACGCCAAGCTCGACCACCAGCCGGTGGTCGCGATCGTCGGCCAGCAGGCGCGGACGGCGCTTGGCGGAAACTACCAGCAGGAAGTGGATCTCGTGTCGCTGTTCAAGGACGTCGCCCACGAGTACGTGCACATGGCCACCGACCCGGCGCAGATCAGCCACCTGGTCGACCGCGCGGTGCGCATCGCGCGCGCAGAGCGCACCGTGACATGCCTGATCGTCCCCAACGACCTGCAGGAGGAGGAAGCGGTGCCCGAGGCCCCGCGGGCGCACGGGACGGTGCACTCGGGGCCGGGCTACAGCGAGCCGGCGAGGGTGCCGGCCGAGCCGGCGCTGGTGCAAGCCGCGGGGATCCTGAACGCGGGCGAGCGCGTGGCGATCCTCGTCGGTGCGGGGGCGCTGCACGCCACCGACAAGGTCATCGAGGTGGCTGAGCTGCTTGGCGCCGGCGTGGCCAAGGCGCTGCTGGGCAAGGCAGCCCTTCCCGACGATCTGGCCTTTGTCACCGGCTCGATCGGTCTGCTGGGCACGAAGCCAAGCTACGACCTGATGACCGGCTGCGACACGCTGCTGATGATCGGGTCGAGCTTTCCCTACTCGGAGTTCCTTCCCGAGGCCGGCGAGGCCCGCGGGGTGCAGATCGACATCGATGCCCGGATGATCGGGATCCGCTATCCGATGGAGGCAAACCTCGTCGGCGACAGCGCGCAGACGCTGCGCGCGCTGATCCCGCTGCTCGAGCGCAAGGCCGACCGCTCCTGGCGCGAGGAGGTCGAGTCCGGCGTGGCCGACTGGTGGGGCGTGCTCGAGGCGCGGGCGATGAACGACGCGGACCCGATCAACCCGCAGCGCGTGTTCTGGGAGCTCAGCTCGCGTCTGCCCGACAACTGCATCCTGTCCTCGGACTCCGGCTCGTCGGCGAACTGGTTTGCCCGCGACGTGAAGATCCGCCGCGGCATGAAGGCGTCGCTGTCGGGCACGCTCGCGACGATGGGCCCCGGCGTGCCGTATGCGATCGCAGCCAAGTTCGCGTTTCCCGACCGGGTGGCGATCGCCCTCGTGGGCGACGGCGCGATGCAGATGAACGGCAACGGCGAGCTGGTCACGATCGCCAAGTACTGGGAGCGCTGGAGCGACCCTCGCCTGATCGTGCTCGTGCTCAACAACCACGATCTCAACCAGGTGACGTGGGAACAACGGGCGGTGGAGGGCGATCCAAAGTTCGAGGCCGCCCAAGGGTTGCCGGACTTCCCCTACGCCGCGTATGCGGACCTGATCGGCCTGCGTGGAATCCGCGTCGAGACGCCCGAGGCGATCGGGCCTGCCTGGGACGCGGCGCTGAGCGCCGACCGGCCGGTCGTAATCGAAGCGATCACCGACCCCGAGGTGCCGCCGCTGCCGCCGCACATCACCTTCGAGCAGGCCAAGTCGCTGACCAGCACGCTGCTCAAGCGCGACCCGGGCTCGCGCGGGATCATCCGCCAGACCCTGCGCGACAAGGTCGAGGAGTTCCTTCCCCACCGCTGATGACCGCGACGCTCATGACAGCGGCGACCGGAGCGGCCGTGGATCGCCTGGAGGTGGGCGCCTACACGATCCCGACCGACGCGCCGGAGTCCGACGGGACGGTCGCCTGGGACTCGACCATGGTCGTGGTGGTAGAGGCGACCGCCGGCGACGAGCGCGGGCTCGGCTACGCCTACGCCCATGCGGCCGCCGCGCGCCTGATCGAGGGCACCCTGGCCGGCGTGGTGCAGGGGCGCGACGCACTCGCGGTGCCCGGCGCGTGGCGTGCGATGGTGGACGCAGTGCGCAACGTCGGGCGCCCCGGTATCGCGTCGTCGGCGATCGCCGCCGTCGATGTCGCGCTGTGGGACCTCAAGGCGCGCCTGCTCGGCCTGCCGCTGGCCGCTCTACTCGGCCAGGTGCGCGACGGCGTGGAGATCTACGGCAGCGGCGGCTTCACGTCCTACGATGTCGACCGCCTGCAGGAGCAGCTAGCGGGCTGGACGCAGGCTGGGATCCAGAAGGTCAAGATGAAGGTCGGCCGCGAGCCCGGGCAGGACCCTGCACGCGTGGCTGCGGCGCGGACGGCGATTGGCCCCGAAGCCGAGCTCTTCGTCGATGCCAACGGGGCGTACGAGCGCAAGCACGCCCTCGCCCTCGGCGAGCGCTTCGCGCAGGAGAGCGGCGTGACGTGGTTCGAGGAGCCCGTCTCGTCCGATGACCTCGCCGGCCTGCGGCTGCTCCGCGACCGCGCTCCCGCCGGCATGGCGATCGCCGCCGGCGAGTACGGCTACGCGCTGGAGTACTTCCGGCGCATGCTCGACGCCGGCGCGGTCGACGTGATGCAGGCCGACGTCACTCGTTGCGGCGGCATCACCGAGCTGCTGCGAGTGGGCGCGCTGTGCGCCGCGTACGAGATCCCGCTATCCGCGCACACGGCGCCCTCCATCCACGCGCACGCTGGCTGCGCCATCGCGCCGATGGTGCACGTGGAGTACTTCCACGACCACGTCCGCACCGAGCGGATGCTCTTCGACGGAGTGCTCGAGCCCGAGGGCGGGCGGCTCGTCCCCGACCTCTCCCGGCCGGGTCTGGGACTCGAGCTGCGCCGGGCGGACGCACACGCCCGTGCGGTCTGAGCGAACCACCCGCGGCGCCCGGAGCCTGCTGGCCAACGTGCGGGCCGGACGCATTCAGCGCACGCTGTCGGGGATGGTGGCGGCGGCCGCACTGCCCCTTGGAGGGGAGATCTGGTTCGAGCACTACAAGGGCTCCTACGGCGACAAGTGGATGTGGACGCCGATCGTCCTCACCCCTCCGCTGACCGCCGCGGGGGTGGCGGGAGTGTTCTCGGAGCGCGCGGCGCGGACGGCGTTGCCGCTGTTCTCGGCGCTGTACACCCTCGACGGGCTGATCGGGGTCTTCACCCACCTCCGCGGCGTCCGCCGCAGGCCGGGCGGCTTCGGAGAGCCGCTGTACAACATCGTCATGGGACCGCCGGTGCTCGCCCCAGGCTCGCTGGCGCTGATCGGCGTGCTGGGGCTGGTCGCTCCGCTCGTGCCGCGGGAACGCTGAACGGCGATGCACGGATCGGGCGGCGACCCCGAGGGCCTACCCCGGCAGCGCCGCGGGACGACGCCGCAGATGCACGGCCGCTACCCGGACTTCGACGTCCTCGAGCATGCCCACCACTGGGACGAGGTCACCCGGCGTGTCGTGCTCGCCCGCCTGAAGCCCCCGCCGCTCAGATTCTTCGAAGAGGCCGAGGCCCGCACGCTGGGCGCCTTCTGCGACACCGTGCTCGCACAGGACCGCGAGCCGCGCGTCCCGGTCCTGCCGTTCATCGATGCCAAGCTCCTCGACGGGCGCCTCGACGGCTTCCAGTACGCCGACATGCCGGGCGACCGAGAGACGTGGCAGCTCGTGGCCCGCGGGCTCGACGAGGCCGCGCGGGCACGCGGCGCGGCGTCCTACGGCAACGCCGATACGGACTTGCAGCTCGCGGTGTGCGAGGCATTTGTCGAGGCGCGCCTCTCGGGCGGGGTCTGGGATGAGCTGCCGGTGGCGCACGCGTTGGCGGTCGTGATGCGCGCGGTGCTCGGCGCCTTCTACTCGCATCCCTGGGCGTGGAACGAGATCGGCTTCGGCGGCCCCGCCTACCCGCGCGGCTACATGCGCCTCGCCATCGGCCAGAAGGAGCCGTGGGAGGGCGAGGACGAGTTCCCGCTCGACCCCGTGCCCGACGTACGCGATCGTGGCCTGGATCACCCGAGCCACCAGCGCGGCGGGCCGGACGCGGCGCGATGAGAGCGGCCGAGCTGCTCAAGGGCGCAGTCGGCCCGCCGGACAACGACTCGCGCCTGCTGTTGGACGTCGACCGCCGCGGCATACCCGGGCGCGACCGGATGCGACGCTACCGCGACGACGACGAGGTCGACCTGGTGATCGTCGGCTGCGGCGCCGGCGGCAGCGTGCTCGCCCAGCGCCTGGCGCGCCGCGGTTGGCGCGTCGTCGTCCTCGAGGCGGGGCCGTTCTGGGATCCCGACTCCGACTGGGTGTCCGACGAGGAGGGCGCTAACCACATCTATTGGAACGCCAACCGGATTGTCGGCGGCGAGGACCCGGTTGAGCTGGGCAAGAACAACTGCGGTCACGGCGTGGGCGGCTCGATGGTGCATTTCGCCGGCTACGCCCCGAGGTTTCACCCCTCCGACTTCGAGACACGCACGCGCGACGGGGTCGGTGCGGATTGGCCGATCTCCTACACCGACCTCAAGTCAGAGTACGAGCGCGTGGAGCTCGAGCTGCCGGTGGCCGGCCAGCACTGGCCGTGGGGCGATCCCCACGGCTACCCCCACGGCCCGCATCCGATCAGCGGCGCCGCCGAGCGGGCCTGGGAGGGCGCGCGGGCCTGCGGGATCGAGATGCGCGTGGGGCCGGTGGCGATCACCAACGGGACGTTCGGCAACCGCCCCCACTGCATCTACCGCGGGTTCTGCCTGCAGGGCTGCAAGGTCAACGCCAAGGCCTCGCCGCTGGTCACCCATGTCCCCGACGCGATCGAGCACGGCGTCGAGATCCGAGCCGACTCGATGGCGATCCGGATCGAGACCGACGCCAACGGCGCCTGCGCCGGGGTCACCCACGTGCGCGACGGACGCGAGCGCTTCCAGCGCGCCAGCGCGGTCGCGGTGGCCGGCTACGCGATCGAGAGCCCGCGGCTGCTCCTGAACTCGGCCCTGGGAAACGCGTCCGATCAGGTCGGGAGATACGTGATGGTCCAGGGCGCGCCGCAGGTTGCCGGGCGCTTCCCGGAGACGCTTCGGATGTACAAGGGCCCGCCGCCGGAGGTCTCCAGCGAGCAGTTCTATGAGACCGATCAGGCACGCGGATTTGCCCGCGGGTTCAGCGTGCAGACCGTCTCGCCGCTGCCGATCGGCTGGGCCGAGCATGTCCTCGCCGACGGCCACTGGGGCAAGGCGCTGCGCGAGTACATGCGCGACTACAACCACTGGTCGACGATCGGCGCCCTCAGCGAGCTGCTCCCCCGCGCCGAGAACCGCGTGACGCTCGCCGACGAGCGCGACGCGTTCGGAATGCCGATCGCGCGATTCGACTACACCCAGTGCGACAACGACCGCGCGAACATCGCCTACGCCAAAGCCACCCTGATCGGAATCCTCGAGGCGGCCGGCGCGCAGGACATCCTCTCGATCGATCGCTACGCTCACCTCGTCGGCGGCTGCCGCATGGGGACGATCGCGGACGACAGCGTGATCGATGCAGACCACCGGGTGTGGGGGGTGCCCAACCTGTTCGTCTGTGATGGCAGTGTGATGCCGACGCAGGGCAGCGCCAACCCTGCACTCACGATCATGGCGCTCGCCTCCCGGCTCGCCGACCGGCTGGCGGCGAAGCGGGTCGTCCCAACCCGCGGGGCGGCGGTTGCGTGACCTCGGTGATCTCGACGCCGCCGGAGATCGACGACTACGGGTTCCTGTCCGACTGCCATTCGGCCGCTCTCGTGGACCGGGAGGGCTCGGTCGACTGGTGGTGCGTTCCTCGCTTCGATTCTCCCTCGGTGTTCGGCCGCCTGCTGGGCGCCGACGCCGGCCACTGGTCGCTGTGCCCTACAGCGGAGTTCGAGGCCGAGCGCCAGTACGTCGGTGACACCCTCGTCCTGCGTACCGTCTTCACCACGAGCGCTGGTCAAGTGGCGGTGACCGATGCCCTGGGCCTCGAGCTCGGCGCGCGCGGTCACGCGATCGGCCGGCGCAGTCCCCACGTGCTGCTGCGAAGCGTCGAGGCGCGTCGCGGCGCCGTTGCGATGACCACCGAGCTGGTCCCGCGGATGGAGTACGGACTGACCGTTCCGCACGTCGCCGGCACTCCACAGGGGATCGTGGCCCGCGGTGGTCCGGTTCGGCTGTCCCTGACGGCCTCGGTCGCGCTTTCATCGGGCCCTGGTCGCGCGGAGGCCAGCTTCACCGTCCGAGAGGGCCAGCGCGTTGACTTCCGGCTCTCCTTCGCGCCCTCGTTCGCGGGGTCGAGCACCGCCGAGACGGGGGACGAGGCGACGCTCGAGGACACGATCGCCGGTTGGGAGTCGTGGGTGGCGCAGCACAGCGGCTACGACGGACGCCACGCCGAGGCGGTGCGCCGCAGCTCGCTGGTGCTGCAGGGGCTCAGCTATCAGCCGACCGGAGCGGTGGTCGCCGCCGCCACCACCTCACTGCCGGAGACGATCGGCGGAGAGCTCAACTTCGACTACCGCTTCGCCTGGCTGCGCGACCTGAGCCTGACCATCCGCTCGCTGTGGATCGCCGCGTGCCCCGACGAGGCGAGTCGCCTGTTCACCTGGATGACGCAGGCGGCCGGTCACATCGGAGACGAGCGGGTCCAGATCATGTACGGGGTGGAGGGCGAACGCGACCTCACTGAGCACGAGGTCGCCCACCTCCCGGGGTTTCGTGACAGCCGCCCCGTGCGGCTGGGAAACGGCGCCTGGGACCAGACCCAGCTCGACGTGCTGGGCGAGGTGCTGGACGCCGCCCAGCAGCTGCGCGAGCAGCTCGGGGAGCTGGATGAGCCCACCCGACATCTGCTCGTCGCGCTGGCGGACCGCGCGGCGAGCACCTGGCGGGAGCCCGACGCCGGGATGTGGGAGGCCCGGGACGCGAGCCGGCAGTACCTGTCTTCCAAGGTGATGTGCTGGGTGGCACTTGACCGGGCGGTCCGGCTGGCGCCGCTTTTGGGCGGCGACGCGCCCGTGCAGCGCTGGGAGGAGGCGCGCGACCGCGTTCGTACGGCTGTGCTGACCAAGGGCTGGAGCGAGCGGGCCGGGGCGTACACGGGCGCCTTCGGCTCCGACGAGCTCGACGCCTCGGTCCTCGTCTTGCCGCTCGTACGCTTCCTTCCCGCCGAGGACGAGCGGATGTGGGCGACGATCGAGGCGATCGAGCGCGAGCTCGGTGACGTCGGCCTGGTTCGCCGCTGGCCGGAGGACCCGATGGGCTTCCTCATCTGCTCCTACTGGCTGGTCGAATGCCTGGCCATGCGCGGAGAGCTCGCTCGCGCCGAGACGTGGTTCACGCGCGCGACCTCCTACGCAAACGACCTCGGCCTGATGTCGGAGGAAGCCGACCCTGACCGCAGGCAGCTGCTGGGCAACTTCCCGCAGGCGTTCTCCCACGTCGGGCTCATCAACGCCGCGTGGCGTCTGACCGAGACGGCCGCAAAGCACGTCGACAACACCGAGGACTAGCCGAGGAGGCAACTTGTGGCAACTGGACGACTGCAGGACAAGGTGGCGCTCATCACCGGCTCGGATTCCGGAATCGGGCAGGGCACCGCGATCGAGTTCGCCAAGGAGGGGGCTGACATCGTGGTCCACTATCTAAACGACGACGACGGAGCGCAGCACACCCGTGAAGCCGTGGAGGCGGCCGGCCGGCGGGCGATCGTCGTGCAGGCCGACATCGCCGACGAGCACCAGGTGGAGCGGCTGTTCGACACCGCGCTCGAAGCCTTCGACACGGTGGACATCCTCATGAACAACGCCGGCGTGGATGCCTCGGGTACCGAGGTGGGCGAGCTCTCCACCGAGGTCTGGGACAAGGCGATCAGGACCAACCTTTACGGGGCGTTCTTCTGCTGCCGTCGCTACGTCCAGCTGCGCAAGGCCGGAGACGCGCGCGGCGGCAAGATCATCAACGTCACCTCCGTGCACCAGGAGATCCCCAACCCCGGCGGCGCCGACTACGACTGCTCCAAGGGCGCGCTGCGCAACCTCACCCGGACCATGGCCCTCGAGTTGGCGCCGCTGAAGATCAACGTCAACAACCTGGGCCCGGGGATGGTGCTCACGCCGTTCAACCAGGCGGCCATCGACGATCCCAAGCTGCTCGACGAGCAGGTGCAGAGCATCCCGTGGAAGCGGGCGGCCGAGCCGGCGGAGATCGGCCGCCTGGCTGTCTTCCTGGCCTCCGCGGACAGCGACTACGTCACCGGCAGCACCTACTTCATCGACGGAGGGCTGATGCGCAACCTCGGGCAGGGCGCGTGACGCCATCCCCGCCCCGCCGTGATCGGCGCCCCCCACACGAGATCTGGCAGGACAGCCTCGAGGACGGGCAACGGCGCCTGGCCCGGC
>JBBSIW010000049.1:0-10468 GCA_038231895.1 Solirubrobacterales bacterium
AAGCCGTTCAGCTATCCAGAGCTGCGTGCTCGGATCGCAGCCCTGCTGCGGCGTGCGGACCGCCGTCACCGGCTCGGCCGCCTCCGGGTGGGTGGGCTCGAGGTCGATCCCCCTTCGCGGGAGGTCACGCTGGCCGGCCGTCGGATCGAGCTCTCCCAGAAGGAGTTCGCGCTGCTGCGCACGCTGGCCTCCGAGCCCACCCGCGTGTTCACCAAGGAGGAGCTGCTGCGCACGGTGTGGGGGTTTCGCTCCATCGGCTCGACGCGCACGCTCGATTCGCATGCCTGCCGACTGCGGCGCAAGCTCGGCGCACAAGGTGACCGCTTTGTGGTCAACGTGTGGGGTGTCGGCTACCGTCTGATCGACGGCCCCGTGGCGGCATGACCTCGGCTCTGGCAATCACCGGCTGGGCCTTGGCCTTTGCCGCCCTGGCCGCCGGCGCAGTCGTCGTGCGGCAACTCGAGCATCGCACCGAGATGGTGGCCCGTGCCTGCCATGAGGTGCGCGGACCGCTGACCGCCGCCCGGCTCGGCCTGCACCTCGTGGGCGGCGCGGATGGGGACGGCGGGGGCCGAGTGGTTGCCATAGACCTCGAGCTGCGCCGAGTCGGACTCGCCCTCGATGACCTCCAGGCCGCCCGCATGGGCCGCCGTGCCCGCGACCGCCGCGAGGCGGTTGCCGTCACCGACCTCTTGCGCGAGGCGGCCGCCTCCTGGGGCCCGCTGGCGCAGGCAGCGGGACGCGACCTGCGCGTCGACTGGCGGGCCGGCGACGCCGTCGTGCGCGGCGATCGCCTGCGCCTCGCCCAGGCCTGCGGCAACCTGCTGGCCAACGCGATCGAGCACGGCCGGGGCCCGGTGTGCTTGGGAGGGCATGCGGCCGACGGCCGAGTTCGGATCGAGGTCGCCGACGAGGGCCCCGGGCTGCCTGAACCCGTGGCCGATCTGGCGCGGCGCGCCCGGGGCGGCCGGGGTCGACGCGGCCGCGGCTTGGCAATCGCCTCTGAGATCGCCGAGCGGCACGGCGGCAGACTGGCAGCCGCACCCGCCGCGTCGGGCGGCCGGATCGTCCTCGAGTTGCCTGCCGCAGGCGTGACCCGTGTTCGCCTGGCATGAGCCGGCGGCGCCGCGCGGTCTTGCTCCTCGGTCTCGCGCTGGCGCTCGGCGGGCTGGCCGCAGCCGATGTCTCCCAGCGCGAGTCCGCGCTGGCTCGCCGGCTCGGACCCGCAGTCTCGGTGGTCGTCGCGCGCGAGACGCTGCCGGCCGGGAGCCGAATAGCTGCCGAGCGCCTTGCGCTCCGACGCATCCCGGAACGCTACGCGCCGGCCGGGGCGATCTCGTCGCTGGGGGCCGCGGTGGGACTGCGGGTGAACGCCGCCGTGCCGGCGGGCGGGTACCTCTCGCAGGCCGCAGTTGCAACCGCCGGCCGCGCGCCCGACGCGCTTCCCATCGCTCGCGGGGAGCGAGTGGCCGACGTGGTGGCGGCCGGATCCCCCGAGCTGATCACTCCGGGTACGCGGGTGGACGTGCTGATCACACGCGAGCCCTACCGAGGTGCGCCAGGCCAGACCACGCTGGCTCTCGAGGACGTCGATGTGCTCGCCGCCTCTGCTGCGGGCGCGGGTGATGCCACCGGCGCCGCGGCAGGCACGCCCCGGGTCCGCGCATCACTGCGGGTGACGCTGCGCCAGGCCGTCTACCTGGCCGCGGCTCAGGGATTCGCCCGGGAGCTGCGGCTGCTTCCGCGCGCCGCCGGCGATCACCGCCGCGGCTCGGCCGGCATGGCTGTGGACGCGTCTCTGGGCTGAGGCCGCGGAGAGCGTCCAGGCCGGATTCTCGAGTGCTCAAGCTCGGGCGCCCAGCCGCCGAAGTAGGCACTAGCGCTCTATGTCCGTGCTCCGAACCGTCCTCGTCCTGACCTGCACCGCCGCGTGCGCCCTGCTGCTCGCGGGCGCGGCCGGCGCGGCCAGCTCGCCCAAGGTGGTGGCCGTCTCTCCCTTGCACCTCGCCGTCGGGGAGACGCTGAGGATCCGCGGAAAGCACTTCCTGCGGGGGCGCGACCGCAACTGGGTGGTCTTCCTGCGCGCCAGGGCGCGTGCCGTCTTCGTCCGCGCGGACTCGGCCTCGACGACCAAGCTCAAGATCGTCGTGCCCGCGAAGCTGCTGCCGTTCCTCGCGCGCCGCGGGGGAAGCTCGGTTCCCACGCGCTTCACGCTGCGCGTGCTCTCCCGCCGCTTCGCCCGCAAGGCCACGCCGAAGCGGCTGTCTCCGGTCATCGGACCGGTCCCGCCCGGCAAGTCCACTCCGCCGCAGACGGGCGACTGCGTCAACGGCGTGCCGACCGGCAAGTCCGCCGACTCCGACCGCGACGGGCTGTCGGACTCGCTCGAGAAGACGCTGAAGACCGATCCCTGCAACGCCGACACCGACCGCGACGGCGTGACCGACGGCTACGAGTACGAGTCGGCGCTCGACCTCAACAGCAAGGCGCTGCCCTCGCCGGCCAAGCGCCCGTACGCGAACCCGCTGTATCCCGACGCCGACGTCGACTACGACGGCGACGGGCTGACCCTGATGGACGAGTACTCCGCGTGGGTGCGCTACGGCGGGGCCAAGTTCCCGCTCAACTACAGCGACGGCACCCAGAACACCGGCGGTCCCCAGCCGGTCCCCGCCGGCCAGGCCTACCTCGACACCAACGGCAACGGCTCGCTCTCAGACGACGAGCGCGACGTCGACGGCGACGGCCTGGGCAACTGGGTCGAGGCGCACGGACCGCTCAGCGGCCAGGCGTGGTGGAGCGCGGTCTACAGCGGCGAGCAGGCCTACGGCGTGAGCTTCGCCGGCACCGACTGGCTCGATCCCGACAGCGACGGCGACACCGTTGCCGACGGCCAGGACGACACCGACCACGACGGCTACACCAACGTGACCGAGAGCGCTCGCGGCCCCTACTGGGTCAACCCCTTCAACCCATGCCTGCCCGATCCCCACTCGCCGACCTGCTCGCTGCACCCACCGGTCGACAATCCGTGGCCGCCGTTCGGCGCCTACAGCCCGGCCGAGCCGATCCCGCTCGCCTGGCCGCGCCCGTAGGCAGCGGCCGGCGCGTCAGCCCAGCTGACGATCGAGGTTGGTCGCCGCGCTGATCAACGCGAGGTGGGTGAACGCCTGGGGGAAGTTCCCGAGCTGCTCGCCCGTGCGTCCGATCTCCTCCGAGTAGAGGCCGAGGTGGTTGGCGTAGGTCAGCATCTTCTCGAAGGCCAGGCGGGCCTCGCCGAGCCGACCGGCGCGCGCCATCGCCTCGACGTGCCAGAACGAGCAGATCGAGAAGGTCCCCTCCTCGCCCTTCAGGCCGTCGGGCGAGGCCTCGGGGTTGTAGCGATAGACGAGCGAGTCGGCCACCAGCTCGCGGTTGATCGCATCCAGCGTGGAGAGCCAGCGGGGGTCGGTGGGGGCGATGAACTTGACCAGCGGCATCATCAACAGCGAGGCGTCGAGCACGTCCGTCTCGTAGTGCTGCACGAAGGCGCGGCGCTGCTCGTGCCAGCCGCGCTCCATGATCTGCCCGTAGATCTCGTCACGAACCGCCATCCAGTGGACGATGTCGCCCGGAAGCCCGCGCTGGCGGGCCATGCGCACCGCCCGCTCGACCGCCACCCAGCACATCAGCCGCGAATAGACGAAGTCCTGGCGCCCGCCCCTGGTCTCCCAGATGCCCTCGTCGGGCTCATCCCAATGGCCGCACACCCACTCGACGATGCGGCAGAGGTCCTCCCAGGCGTCGTGGTAGATCGGCGTTCCGTACTTGTTATAGAGGTAGACGGAGTCGATCAGCTCGCCGTAGATGTCGAGCTGGAGCTGGTCAGCGGCCTCGTTGCCGATCCGCACGGGCCGCGAGCCACGGTAGCCCTCCAGATGGTCGAGCTCCACCTCGGGCAGGTCGGCCCGCCCGTCGATCCCGTACATGATCTGCAACGGGCCGCCCTCACCGTCACGGCCGTCGCAGAAGCGATCGGTGAGCCATTGCATGAACGCCTCGGCCTCGTCTGTGAAGCCGAGGCGCAGCAGCGCGTAGAGCGAGAAGGCGGCGTCGCGGATCCACGTGAAGCGGTAGTCCCAGTTGCGGGGCCCGCCGAGCTGCTCGGGAAGGCTCGTCGTCGGAGCGGCCACGATGGCGCCCGTCGGGTGGTAGGTGAGCAGCTTCAGGGTCAGCGCCGAGCGATGCACCATCTCGCGCCAACGACCCCGGTAGCTCGACTGGCTCAGCCAACGGCGCCAGTACTCCACCGTGGCGTCGAACATCTCGCGCGTCTCGTCGTGGGGGTGATGCCGTGGCACGAAGTCGTCGGCCACTCGCTGGAGCACGAACGTCGCCGCCTCGCCGTCCTTGAGGCAGAACATCCCAGCTACTCCCTCGCCGTGGCGTTCGAGCTCCGCCGTCGATTCCAGGCCCAACGTGAGGTCCCTGGAGGCGAAGACCGCGCCGTGCTCGTGGAGGGTCACCTCGTGGTCGTCGCGGCCATAGTTGAACCGCGGGTCGACCGTCACGTCGAAGTGCATCTCCCCGCGTACGACGAGCACCCGCCGGATCAGGCGCTGGCGGTGGGCTCCGTAGCGCTGCTCTCCGATGGGCATGAAGTCCTGGACCTCGCCGACGCCGTCCTGCGTGAGGAAGCGCGTGATCAGGATGTTGGTGTCGGGGAGGTAGAGCTGTTTTGACGGGCAGTTGTTCTCGCGTGGCGAGATCGTCCAGCTGCCGCCCTTGCCCTTGTCCAGGATGGCGGCGAAGACGCTGGGCGAGTCGAACCGCGGGCAGCAGTACCAGTCGATGGTCCCGTCGATGGCCACGAGCGCGACGGAGTGCAGGTCGCCGATCAGTCCGTGGTCGGCGATCGGGTGGTAGCCGTCGATCTTTGCCATGTCTCAGCTCTCAACCAGGCCCTTGACGACGATCCCGCCGCCAGGAGGAGCCAACCCGCCCAGGTCACTCACGTCCCCCGTGAGGACCAGCCCACCACCAGCCATGGCGCAGCTGGCAACAACCGTGGCGTCCATGTGGTGCTCGGAGCCCCGCCCGGCTGACGCGAGCAGATGACCGACTCGGCGAGCCAAGGGCCGGTCGGTGGGTACCACGCCCATCCCACCCTCACGCGAGAGGCAGGCGTCGATGGCAGGGTCGTCCTGGGGTCCCCGGTAGCACTCAGACAGGACGGCTGCCGGCACGAGCACATCGGTCCGCTCGGCCCCGGCGGCAGCGAGTGCGGCTCGCACCGTGGCTTCGTGGCGTGCTCATACGAATATCCTACAAGGCTCATACATCAGCGCCGCGTCCCGGCATGCTCATAGGTGAGCCTCCCACCAGCCCGCGGCTTACCGGTCCCAGAGCCGAAGCCTTTTCCTTCCAGGGGGCGAACGCAGGTCCACCGCAGCCTATTGCGGGCATGGAGACCGACGCGCATCGCGATGCGCTGGACGAGCTCGCGAGCTCGCTGCGCGACCGGCTCCTGCGCGAGGCGGGGGAGTCGGGGGGAGAAGGAGATCTCCAGGCGCGCATCAGCGGGCTCGTGGACCGGGAGGCCGGTCTGCTCGACGAGGACGCCCGCGCCCGTGTCGCGGCGTTGATCGCAGAGCGCTCGTTCGGGCTCGGGCCGCTCGAGGCGCTGCTCGCCGACCCCCACGTCGACGAGGTGATGGTCAACGGGCCCGGCACCGTGTGGGTGGAGCGGGGTGGACGCATCGAGGCAACCTCTGTGGCGTTCGCCTCGGCAGGTGAGCTGCGGCACGCGATCGAGCGCATCCTTGCGCCCCTGGGCCGGCGTGTCGACGAGGCGTGCCCGCTCGTCGACGCGCGACTGCCCGATGGCTCGCGGGTCAACGTGATCATCCCGCCGCTGGCGCTCGAGGGCCCGGTGCTGACCATCAGACGCTTTCATCCGCGAGGGCTCTCCCCCGACGACCTCGTGGAGGTTGGCACGCTGAGCGCTCCGCTGCGCGACTTCCTTGCCCGCTGCGTGCGCTCCCGGTGCAACCTCCTGGTCAGCGGAGGAACCGGCACGGGCAAGACGACGCTCCTCAACGCGCTGTCGCGCTTCATTCCCGATGCCGAGCGCGTCGTCACGGTGGAGGATGCGGCCGAGCTGCGCCTGCAGCAGCCGCACGTCGTGCGGCTGGAAACGCGCCCGCCCAACCTGGAGGGACGGGGCGAGGTCACCGTCCGCGCACTGGTGCGCAACGCCCTGCGCATGCGCCCCGACCGGATCATCGTCGGGGAGGTACGCGGTGCCGAGGCCCTGGACATGCTGGGGGCGATGACGAGCGGTCACGACGGCTCGCTGTCCACCGTGCACGCAGGCTCACCGCCGGAGGCGATCCGCCGCGTCGAGACGCTCGCGTTGATGGCCGACGTCGGTCTGCCCCATGCGGCGGTCCGTGAGCAGGTGGCGGGCGCGATCGACGTCGTGGCTCACCTCGCCCGCGAGCGCGAGGGCGGGCGGCGGCTGGTGGCGGTGAGCGAGGTCGTTCGGGTCGCGGGCGGTGCGGGAACGCGCGAGCTCTACGCGCTGCGCGACGGGCGGCCTCGATGGCGTGCCGCCCTCAGCGACGACCTGGCCGGCCGGCTCGCCGCGGCCGCATGAGCCCCGCGGCGGCGCTCGCGGGCGTGGCCGGCGCTTGCGCCGTGCTGGCGACATGGGACGCGCTGGCCACGCTCGAGCGCGCGCGCCTCCTGCAGACGGCGACGCGAGCTCTCGCCCCGCTGGTTCGCGCCGGACGCGAGGGCCGCGAGCCGACGCCTCCCGAGCGGCGTCGTCTCGCGCTGCTGACGGCGGCGACCCTCCTGGGGGGTGGGTGGCTGCTGGCTGGGCCGCTGGCCGGTGCCCTGCTCGCGACATCGGCGCCGTGGCTGACGATCGTGGTGGTTCGGGCCCGGCGGCGGCGGTATCTGGCGGAGCTCGGGCGCGGCGCGCCGTTGGTGGCACGGGCGCTCGCGGACGCCCTGGCCGGCGGCCACTCGATTCGCGGCGCGATCACCGAGGCTGGACGAGGGGGCGGGGTCCCGGGCCCGGCCGGCCGCGAGCTTCACGCCGCCGCCGGCGCACTCGCGCTGGGGGAGCCCACGCGGGAGGTGCTGGAGCGCCTCCGCGCTCGCGCTGCCGGTGGCCCGGGCGCTGCCGGTCGCGCGTTCGAGCTGATCGTGGCCGCCGTCCTGCTCCAGCACCGGGCCGGCGGCGACCTGGCCCGCCTGCTGCGAGAGGCCGCCGCGGCGATCGAGGACGCGCTGCGGCTCGAGCGCGATGCCCGCACCCTCACCGCGCAGGCCCGTTTCACCGGTCTCTTGGTTGCCTTCCTGCCAATCGGCGCGGCTGCCCTCGCGGAGTTGGGCAGTCCCGGGTACCTCGCCACGCTGGCTCGCTCCCCGCTCACGGCGTGGTTGGCCGGCTGCGCAGCTCTGTTCCAGCTGGCCGCTCTCGTGCTCATCCAGCGCATCGCGCGCGTGCGATCGTGACTCCGACCGCGCTGCTCGCCCTGGTGGCCGGTGCTCTGGCCGCGGCTGGCATCACGGATGCGGCGGCGGTTATCGCCGTGGGCCGCCGCGACCCCGCCCGCCGGCCGCGTGGCGCGCGCTTGCCCGCGCGTGCGGTGGCATCGCTTGCCCGTCTCGGTCGGCGGCTCGGTGCGCCGTCACCGCCGCGCGACCTGGCTCGCCGGATCGCGGCCGCCGGGGCGCCGCTGGGCCTGGGCGTCTCCGACGTGATGGCGATCAAGGGAGCGGCCGGCGGGGTGGCGCTCCTGGCCAGCGTTCCGCTTGCCGCCGCGCTGCCAGGGCGGCTGCCGTTGCTCGCCGCAGTTGCGCTGCCGATCGGAGCGTTCCTCGGGCCCGACATCCTCCTGGCCCGCCGGGCCCGGGCGCGCGGACGCGCCATGGAGCTCGAGCTCCCCGACCTGCTCGACCTCCTCCGCGTCTCGGTGCAGGCGGGCATGCCGCTAGCCGGTGCGCTCGGTGCCGTCGGCGCGCGCCACCACGGCGTGTTGGCTCGTGAGTGGCGGGCGACGGCGGGAGAGCTCGAGCTCGGCGCGCCCAGGGCGGAGGCGATGCGGCGCCTGGTGAGGCGCTGCCCCCTGCCGGGCATCACGGTGCTCGTGGCCGCGCTCGAGCGGGCCGAGCGCCACGGTGCGCCGCTGTCCGAGACACTCGCCGCTCAGGCCCGTGAGGCGCGAGAGGCGCGGGCCCGGCGGTTGCGCGAGCAGGCGGCCAAGGCGGCACCGAAGATCCAGCTCGTGGTCGCGCTCCTGCTCGTCCCCTCGGCGATGCTGCTCGTGGCGGCGGCCCTGCTGGCCTCCCTGGGTTGAGACTCGCCCGCTACTTCAACTTCAGCACGAACCGGACCATCTGCTGGTTGCCCTCACGGCGTCCGCCGAGTGCGAGCGTGTCGAGCGACTGCAGGACCTGCTTCGCGCGCGTCAGGCTCGAGGTGGAGCGCCCGGAGGTCGCTGCGTCCAGGAGCGAGGAGATCGGAGCGAAGTCGACGAACAGCGACGGGGAGATGCCGCCCAGGGAGCTCGTGGCCCGCTGGTAGTTGGTCGATTGCGAGAGCTTGGTAGAGGGCGACAGCGCCTGCGTGGTGGCGGGATCGCTGTAGGCCAGGACGAGCTTGGCGCCCTTCACGACGAAGTTGATCGCGCCCGGCAGGCTCGGGACGGTGATCTTCACGCCGTCGGCGCCGCCTACCCGCGTGCCGACGGTCTTCACCCCGCTGGCGGCCCCCTGCTTGGCGATGAACCCACCCAGCTTGGACACGACCCGGCGAGCCGCCGCTGGGTTCTGGGGCTGGGTCACCAACCCCGCGCCGACGTCGACCAGAGACGTGCCGCGTGCGAACAGTGCGACATCGCCGAGCGATGCGAGGATGTCGCGCTCCAGGTCGAGTCCCGTGCGCTTGGCCACCTCGGCCTTGATGGGGGCGATCGCAGCGCCGGCGAGTCCACTTTCGAAGTTGCGCAGCGTCGTGCTCAGGGTCTGGCCCAGGCGCGGTATGCCAACCGCCGCGAAGGAGTCTCCGGGAAGCCCGGCGATGACCGGTGCCTTGCCGGCGCTCTGACCGCCGTTCGCCGCCTTCCCGGCAGGCGAGAGCAGCTCGAAGCTGACGGCGTTGCTCTTAGCGTCCAGCGTGGCGGTCAGTGGCTGGGGGTTGGATCCGCCCAGCGCCCCCTGCACCGCGGATCGCTGGTCGGGAGGCAGGAGCGCAAGCGCTACGGAGGCGAAGCCCTTGAGATCGAGATAGGCCATCGCGAGCTTGCCCTCGCCCCGCCGCTTGGCGGCCTGAAAGTTCGGTGCGTCAACGAGACCGCCGTCCTTGGAGGCGTCGACCACTGCTCGAAAGCCGTCGGGCTGGAAGCCCTGAACCAGGAAGTGGCCGACGATGCCCTTGGCCGACTGGTCGGACTGGTCGACGTCGAAATCGACGCCGCGGTAACTGGCCTTGCTGATCCGCTGACCCTGCTCAGCCTTCTTGATCGCCTTGCGCGTCGCGTCGAGGTCCTTGCTGGCGAGGATCACAGCCCCGGTGGCCCGTCTGCGGCTCGATTGAACCTGCGTGACGGTGACCGCGACGCGGCGCCCGAGCCACGGCTTGACGTCCTTTTGAAAGTCGAGCTTGCCGGCGTCACCGGAACGATTGAGCGAGCGCTGAATCCCCTGGGAGATCATCTTGCCGGGATCGCTCGCGCCGAACTTGCGCGCAATCGAATTCACTGCGTCTCGCTGGTCTCCTTCGGGGGAGATCGTGGCGACCGCATAGATCGGCGCCGCCTTCGGCGCTACGCGCGCGGGGTCCGCATCCCCATTGCCCGAGCCGGTGCCGCAGCCCGCGAGCACCGCGGCCGCGAACATCGGTAGCGGGAGGGCGGGGAGGCGTATGGAGCGCCTGAGGGCTGCGAGTGGCGGCACGAACACGGCGTCTCCTTCGATCGCTGGGCACGAACTCTATTGCTCTGCGCGATCGGGGAGCCCGGCGTGGCGCGCAAGCGGCGTGGTTTGCTGCACGTTTGCGTGCAGGCCACGCACTTGCATCCGAGGTTGCGCGCTGCGTGGCACCGACGGGACCGCGCCTCCCACCGCAAAAACCCCGACAGGGACGAGGTTTATCCGCTCCTCGCCCCATGTCGTCCAGCCAATGTGGAGGACTAGACGAGAGTTGTGTTGCAAAGTGGGAGAAAGTGGAGTAGGTTCGCCAGCGATCGGACCGGGGTGGCGGGGCTCCTCCCACTCCGCCACCTCGGTTCGGACTTACTTCAGGAACGTTCGACGTGACCTTCCGCGGAACCTTTGACTTCACGCTCGATGCCAAGAACCGGCTCACCGTTCCCGCCAAGTTCCGGGCTGCGCTCGCCGATGGAGTCGTTCTGGCTGCCGGAATCGAGCGCTGCGTCGCCGTGTGGACGCCGGACGCCTACGAGGCGCACGTGCA
>JBBSIW010000050.1:0-10447 GCA_038231895.1 Solirubrobacterales bacterium
AAGTCCGCCAGGGCCGAGCCCTCTCGCAGGAACTCGGGGCATGACACGTAGGCGAAGTCGTCGAGACCGCGGGCAGTCAGACGGCGCCGGATCGCGGCCCCGGTGCCGCTCGGGACCGTGGACTTCATGATCAGGGCGTGTTGGGAGGAAGGCGGCAGGGTGTCCACGACCGCCTGGACGGCCGAGAGGTCCGCATCGCCGGAGTAGGTCGACGGAGTTCCCACGGCGACGAAGACCAGACGCGCCTGCTCGAGCGCGGCGAACAGATCGGTCGTGAAGTGCAGACGCCTCACGCAGGCGGCAAGGACCTCGTCGAGGCCGGGCTCATATATCGGAACCTTCCCGCGCTGCAGGCCGCGAATGCGCTCCTCATCGATGTCGACGCACCACACCTCGTTGCCCATTTCGGCGAAGCCGGCCGCGGTGACCAGGCCAACGTAGCCGACGCCGATGATGGCCAGCGGTTCGCGCGCGGTACTCATCCGGCGCGAAAGGCTACGCGGTGCCGCCCTCGAGGGCCGTGAGGCCCGGGCGCCGGCGGGCCAGGGAAGCCGGCAGGCCTTCGATGAACGCCTGAAGAGATTCGCGGTAACGCTGGACCGACGCGAGCGAGACCCACTCCTCGGGCCCGTGGTGGCCCGCGCCCTCGGGACCGAACTCGACCGCGGGGATCCCCACGGCGAGGAAGGACCCGGCGTCCGACGCACCATCGCGGCCCACGCTCATGACCTCGCCCCGCGCCGAGCGCCCAACGGCCTCTGAGAGCGCCAGCACGTATGGATGGGTCCGCGGCACGACAGCCGGCACGCGCGTGAACGTGCGGGTGATCTCCACGTCGGCGAGCGCCCGGATCTGGGCCAGGATCTCGCCGGGGTCCTGGCCGGGGAGATAGCGCACGTCTACGTCCATGGTGCACTGGTCGGGCACCTTGTTGAGCGCGTCACCCCCGGCGATGCGCCCGAGGTTGATCGATGGCCGATCGAAGAGCTCTGAGGACTCCCGGCTGAACGGCAGGGCCTCGATGACCCGGAACACGTCGATCGCCTTGAGCACAGCGTTGTCGCCAAGCCATGGCGTCGAGCCATGCGCGGCCTTTCCGAGCACCTCGAGGCGGATCGCCAGCACGCCCTTCGCCTGCACTCCGATGTGCATGTCGGTGGGCTCGCCCGTGATGGCGAAGTCTCCGCGAAAGCCGTCGGTCACCAGGACGTCGGTCGAGCGGTCCTCGACCTCCTCGGACTCCTCGTCGGGGGCGCAGATGAAGCGCACACGAACAGCTCGCTGGTCCGCGGCCTGCTTGAGCACGCACATCATGGCGGCAAGGCCGGCCTTCATGTCGTAGGCCCCCCGTCCGATCAGGCGGTCGCCCTCCACGCGAGGCCGAAACTGCTCGGGGCGCCCCGGCACCACGTCGAGGTGGCCGTGGAGGATGATCGTGGGGACTTCCGGGGCCTTTGCGGCGCCGACGTCGGCCAGGATGACGGGAAGACCTGCGTAATCGTGGTCGCGGACCTCCAGCTCGCGCGACTGCAGCCATCCCCTGACGAAGCCGGCCGCGGCCCGCAGGCCGTCGAGGGTGGACGTGTCGTAGCTGATCAGCCGCTCAGCGAGGGTGCGCTCCTCCATCGCGCAAGCGGACTAATCGCCGGTGCCGGCGACCTTGAGGAAGGCCTCCCACCGGCGCTTGTCGCGCTGGGCGACTCGCTCCTGCTCGGAGCCCTCATCGGCGTCGGAAACCTCTTGCTCGGCGCGCTTGAGCTTCTCCTCGAGCTCGGAGCGGTCGAGCTCATCCGGAGGATGGGCTTCCTCGACGAGGAGCAACGCACGGTTCCCGCCCACCTGCAGGTACCCCTCCCCCTGGGCGAAGCGGACGACTTCGTTCTCGGACTCATAAAGGCGCAGCTCGGTGGGATCGAGCATGGCCAGCAGCGGGGTGTGGTTGGCGAGGATCCCGATCGAGCCGATCGCCGTCCGCGTGGAGACCATCTCCGCCTCGCCGTCGAACACCTTGCCGTCGGGGCTGAGGATCTCGACCGGGAACTTCGAGCGTGCCACGGCGACCCCTACTTCTCGTCGTCGTCGTCGTCGTCGTCGGACTTCTTTTCGTCGGACTCCTTGTCCTCGGAGTCGTCGTCGTCGGACTGCTCGTCGTCGGACTCCTTGTCCGCTGCGTCCTCGTCCTCTGACTCCTCGTCCTCCTCACCTCCGGCCTCCTGCACGACCTGGTCGATCGATCCCTTGAGCAGGAACACACGCTCGGGAAGGTCGTCGTGCTTGCCTTCCATGATCTCCTTGAAGCCGCGGATGGTCTCGTCGATGGGGACGTACTCGCCCGGAGTTCCCGTGAACGCCTCGGCCACGAAGAACGGCTGCGAGAGGAAGCGCTCGACCTTGCGCGCCCGCTGCACGGTGACCTTGTCCTCGTCGGAGAGCTCGTCGATGCCGAGGATGGCGATGGTGTCCTGGAGCTCCTTGTAGCGCTGAAGGATCTCCTTGACCTGGTTGGCCACGTCGAAGTGCTCCTCGCCCAAGAGGTCGGGCTTGAGGATCGTCGAGGAGGAGTCCAGCGGGTCAACTGCTGGGTAGATGCCCTTCTCGGAGATCGACCGCGAGAGCGTGGTCGTGGCGTTCAAGTGGGCGAACACCGACGCCGGGGCGGGGTCGGTCAGGTCGTCGGCGGGCACGTAGACGGCCTGGATCGAAGTCACCGAGCCCTCGCGCGTCGAGGTGATGCGCTCTTGGAGCTGGCCCATCTCGGTCTCAAGCGTCGGCTGGTAGCCCACCTGCGAGGGCATCCGCCCCAGAAGCGCCGACACCTCCGAGCCGGCCTGCACGAAGCGGAAGATGTTGTCGATGAACAGCAGCACGTCCTGGCCACCCTGCTCGCGGAAGTACTCCGCCATGGTCAGGCCCGAGAGCCCCACACGCATGCGGGCGCCGGGCGGCTCGTTCATCTGCCCGAACACGAGGATCGTCTTGTCCAGGACCCCGGACTCCTTCATCTCGACCCACAGGTCGTTGCCCTCGCGCGAGCGCTCGCCCACGCCGCAGAAGCACGCCAGCCCGCCGTGCTCCTGGGCGAGGTTGTGGATGAGCTCCTGGATGAGCACGGTCTTGCCGACACCCGCGCCGCCGAACAGGCCGACCTTCCCGCCCTTGGCATAGGGCGCGAGCAGATCGATGACCTTGATCCCGGTCTCGAACATCTCCGTCGTCGGCGTCAGGTTCTCGACTTGAGGCGCCGGGCGGTGGATGGGCCAGCGCTCCTCCGTCTTGATCTCGTCGCCGAAGTCGATCGGCTCGCCGAGGACATTGAAGAGGCGTCCCAGGGTCTCCTCGCCTACCGGGACCATGATCGGGCCGCCCGTGTCGAGCACCTCCATGCCTCGCGCGAGGCCATCCGTGGAGTCCATCGCCACGGCGCGGACGCGGTCGTCGCCGAGATGCTGCTGGACCTCGCAGACGAGCACCTGGCCACTTGCGCCGCTCACCTCCTCCTCGTCCCCGTTCTCGTCGGCATCGCGGCGGGCAATGGTGATCGCGTGGTTGATCTTGGGCAGGGCGCCCGGGAAGACGGCCTCGACGACGACCCCCTGAATCTCCGCTAGGCGACCGACGTTGCTGCCGTCGTCGCCGCCGTTCTCGTCCTCCTGGGGCTCCTCCTGCTCGGACTCGCGCTGCTCGTTCTCGGTCGTGCTGGCTTCCATAGTCTCGCTCGCTTCGCTCACTCGCTCTCCGTTTCCATTCACTCGCTCTACGTTTGCATGCTCTCAGTTCAGCGCCTCGGCGCCGGCGACGACTTCCATGATCTCCTGAGTGATCTCCGCCTGGCGGGCCCTGTTCATCTCCAAGGTGAGGTCCTCGATGATGTCGCCCGCGTTGTCCGAGGCGCTGCGCATGGCGGTCATGCGCGCCCCGTGCTCGGAGGCGGTCGATTCCAGCAGCGCCCGGTAGACCGAAACCTCGACGTAGTCGGGGACCAGGCGCTTGAGGATCTCCTCGGGGTCGGGCTCGTACTCCACGAGCGCCCGCTTGTCGCGCTCCTGCACCGCTTGGTCCTCGTGATCGTCCCCATCCTCGTCCTCGTCCTCGAGGATGCTCGCCTGCTGGAGCGGAAGCAGGGTCTCTCGCCTCACCTCTTGGCGCAGCGGTGAGATGAAGCCGTTGTAGATGATCTCCACGCGGTCGAGCTCGTCGTCCACGTACGCCGCCATCAAGTCCTCCGCGATCTCGCGCGCGTTCGCGTAGGTGGGCCTGTCGGTGAACCCGGTGTACTCGCCCGCCGCCGTCTTGCCGCGGAAGGTCAGTGAGGAGACGCCGCGGCGGCCCGACGCGTACCAGGAGATCGTGCGGCCCTCCCTCTCGTGCTCGCTGCCCGCGCGCATCCCCTCCCGCATGATCTGCGAGTTGAACGCTCCGGCCAAACCACGGTCGCCCGAGACGAGCATGAGGCCCACGGTGTCCTGGCGCTCGCGCTCCTGGAGGATCGGGACGCTCGGCACGCTCCCCGCGGCATCCGCCGCCTGCCGGGTCATGCGACGGATCGCTTCGGCGTACGGACGCAGGGCCTCGATGCGCTGCTCGGCTCGCCGCAGCCGTGCGGCGGCGACCATCTCCATCGCGCGCGTGATCTTCTGGATGTTCTTCACGCTTGAGATGCGGTCTTGGACGTCGCGCTGCGTGACGGGCATGGGTTTCGGCGCTGGCGCGGCTTGCCGCTACGCCGCCTCCTTCTCCTTCTCGGACTCGTCGTCGTCGGCGCTTTCGTCGTCCTCCGACTCCTCACTTCCGCCGCCGCGCTCCTCGCGCTCGGAGTCGCCGTCGTCCATCGGCTCGCCTTCCTCGTCGAGGTCGTAGCCGAAGTCGTCGGCGAAGTCGGAGACGATCTTGTCCAGCGCCTCCTGCGTCTGATCGGACCAGTCGCCCTCGGCGACCTGCTCGAGGACGTCCGATGACTCCGAGGCCACCCGCTGCGTCAGCCCTTCCAGGAACTCGTCGACGCGGTCGACCGTGATGCGATCGAGGTAGCCGTTCATGCCCGCGTAGATCTGCGCCACCTGATTGGCCACGGAAAGTGGCTCGCCCTCCTTCTGGTTGAGCGCCTTGACTAGGCGCTCGCCCCGGGCCAGTGTCTGCTGGGTGTCCTTGTCGAGGTCCGAGCCGAACTGCGAGAAGGCCTCGAGCTCGCGGTACTGTGAGAGCTCGAGCCGCAACCGGCCGGCGACCTTCTTCATCGAGGCGATCTGGGCGCTGCCTCCCACGCGCGAGACGGAGATGCCGACGTTGATGGCCGGACGCACACCCGAGTAGAACAGCTTGGGCTCGAGATAGATCTGGCCGTCGGTGATCGAGATGACGTTGGTCGGGATGTAAGCCGAGACGTCGCCGCCCTGGGTCTCGATCACCGGCAGCGCGGTGAGCGAGCCGCCGCCCAGGTCGTCGTTGAGCTTCGCCGCGCGCTCGAGCAGCCGCGAGTGCAGGTAGAAGACGTCCCCCGGGTAGGCCTCGCGACCCGGCGGCCGGCGCAGCAGGAGCGACATCTGCCGGTAGGCGTAGGCGTGCTTGGTCAGGTCGTCGTAGATGCACAGGGCGGCCTTGCCGTCGTAGAGGAAGTGCTCGGCCATGGCGCACCCGGCGTAGGGAGCCATGAACTTGATCGGCGCGGCCTGGTCGGCGGACGCGGCCACGATGATGGTGTTCTCCATCGCCCCGGCATCCGAGAGCTTCTCGGCAAGTTGCACGACCGTGGACATGCGCTGGCCGATGGCGACGTAGATGGAGATCAGGTCGCTGCCCTTGTTGTTGATGATCGTGTCGATGGCGATCGCCGTCTTGCCCACCTGGCGGTCACCGATGATCAGCTCCCGCTGACCGCGGCCGATGGGGATCATCGAGTCGATGGCCTTCAGGCCGGTCTGCAGCGGCTCGGACACCGACTGGCGCTGCACGACGCCGGGCGCCTTGAACTCCGCCGGACGCGTCTGCCCGGTCTCGACGTCGCCCTTGCCATCCAGCGCCCGTCCGAGCGGGTCGACGATGCGGCCGAGCAGCTCGTCGCCGACCGGGATCTCGAGCAGGTGCTTGGTCCGCTTGGCCGTGTCTCCCTCCACCACCTTCTCCCAGTCGCCGAAGAGCACCGCGCCGACGTTGTCGGACTCGAGGTTGAGCACCAGGCCGGTGACGTCGTGGGGCAGCTCGAGCATCTCGAAGGACTCACAGTTCTCCAGGCCGTGCAGGCGGGCGATGCCGTCGCCCACCGAGAGGACGGTGCCCACCTCGGCAAGATCGGCCTCCCCTTCGTCCATGCCCTCGATGCGGCTCTTGAGGATGGAGGTGATTTCGTCGGGCTTGATCTGCATGTGGTCTAGAGCTCCCTTGCGTTCGTCCAGGGCCTAGGCGGCCTTGGCGACCTGCTTGCGTAGTCGGTCGAGTCGGGTGCGAATCGAGGCGTCGAGGATGGAGTTGCCGACGCGCAGGACAATCCCGCCCAGGATGTCGGGATCCACGCGGCTGGAGAGGTCCACCCGCTGGCCGGTCTGCTCGCCGACCGTGTCGCCGATCTGCTTTACGGTCGCCTCGTCGAGCTCGATCGCGCTGGTGATGTGGACCCCCAGCAGCTGATTCTCCTGCTGCCAGAGCTCGTCGTACTGGCGCCGGATGCGAAAGATCACCGGCATGCGATGGTTCTCCATCAGCATCCCGAGGAAGTTCACGAGCGCCTCGTCGGCCCCGTCGAGCACGCGGTCGAGCCCGTCCTTCTTCTCCTGGGTGGAGAAGGAGGGCGAGAAGAAGAACACGGCGAGGTCGCGATTCTCGTCCAGCGCGTCGGCGAACTGCCCCAGCTGCTCGCGCAGCTCGTCAACCTTGTCCTGGTCCTTGGCCACCTCGAACAGCGCGCGCGAATAGACCTGGGCGATCTCCTCCATGGCTAGTTGCGCCGCTCGTCCCCGGCAAGGGCCGAGAAGTCCAGCTCGCCGAGCGCCTCCTCGACGAGCCTGCGCTGGTCCTCGTCGGTCAGCGTCTTGCGCGTCACCTTCTCGGTGGCCAGCACCGTGAGGTCGGCGACCTCGTTGCGGATCTCCTGGATCGCGCGCCGCGTCTCGCCTTCGATGTCGCGGCGCGCCTGCTCCATGAGCTCCTCTCGCACCTGCTTGGCCTCCTCCAGCCCCTCGCGCTCGACGTTCTCGGCCGCCTTACGCGCTCGGGAAACGATCTCCTCGGCCTGCTGGCGAGCCTCCCGCAGCCGCTCCCGATACTCGTCGAGCAGGGCGTCGGCCTCCTTGCGCGTGCGCTCCGCCGTGTCGATCGAGTCCTCGATCGCACGTTGGCGCTTGTCCAGCGCCTCCGCGATCTTTGGGAACGCCATGCGCTTGAGTACGTAGAACGTCGCCCCGAAGGCGATCAACGTCCAGATCATCAGGCCGATGTTCGGCGAGACGATGAAGTTGCCCTGGCCCGCGCCGGGGATCAGCAGGCTGTGCACCGCGCCCCCCATCAGCCGGAGAGGAAGAAGGCGATCAGGCCGAAGATGAACGCGTAGAAGATGATCGCCTCGGTCAGCGCGAAGCCCAGCCACTGGATCGAGGTGATCTCGTCGCGCATCTCGGGCTGGCGGGTCACGGACTCGATGACCTTGCCGAAGATGAAGCCGACGCCGATTCCCGGGCCGATGGTGCCCACGCCGGCGCCCACGCCCAGGGCGATGGCCTTCAGCCCCTTGGAGGGGTCAGCCTGAGCCAGCGTTGTGATTATGCCTAGATCGAGATCCATGATCCGATGCCTCCTTGTGGGATGTCAGTGACCCTCGGCGACGGCCTCGCCCAGGTAGATGGCGCTGAGTGTGGCGAAGATGAAGGCCTGCAGCGTGGCGACCAGTCCGACCTCGAACAGGAAGAAGGCCACCGCCATCGGCATCGTGGCGACGCCCACCGCCGCCAGGCCGAGCAGGATGACCAGCCCGCCCCCCATGAACAGGATGAGCAGATGGCCGGCGAGCAGGTTGGCGAACAGTCGTACTGACAGGGAGATGATGCGCACGAACTGCGAGATCACCTCGATCGCCAGCACCAGGGGAAGCAGCTTGCTCGGCGTGCCCGACGGTACCCAGCCCTTGATATAGCCCCGGAACCCCTTGGCGTGGATGCCCTCGACGTGGTAGCTGAACCACACGATCAACGTGAGGACGAGCGGCGTCGACAGGTTGGCGGTGGCGGCGAAGAGCGCCAGCGAGGGCACCTCCAGGCCGAACACGTTCACCGTCTCCTCGGTGTTCGTCGGCAGGGGTATGTAGCCGACCATGTTCGAGAACCAGATGAACAGGAACAGCGTCCCGATGAAGCCGAACCACTTCGTGGCCATCTGCCGGTCCATGTTGCCCCCGGCGATGTTGCTGCGCATCAGGTCATAGGCGGCCTCGACGAGGGTCTGGACACGGTTGGGCCGCTCCTGCATGCGCTTCGCGATGTAGAGCATGGTCAGCGTGGTGGCCAGGGCGGCGAGCAGGAGGTAGAGCACCCCCTTGGTGATGCTCATGTCGATGCGCCCCACCGTCAGCTCGACCCATGGATCGAGCTTGAACTCGTTCTGGGGCATGTACTCCATGTTCCTGCCGCCGGATGGAACCGCCACGTAGACGAGGATCACCAGCGCGAGATAGGCCCCGAGGGCGAGATAGATCTTTGCGCGCTTGGTCATGGCGCCGGGCGCTGCGGAGGGTCGAAGGCGTGCGTGACCACGGCGGTACCGAAGTAGACGGTGAAGAGCACGATCACGAGGATGGCGGCGGCGAGCCCCGCCTCACGCTCCATGAGGCCCGCGCCGAGGATCGTCAAGGCGACGAGGTACCCCCGCCCGATCATCGAGGCCGCCGTGATCCCCACCACAACCTTGGGCTCGGTGGAGGCGGAGGCACGGCGGAGCAGCAGCACCTGGATCAAGCGCTGCCCCAGCCAGGCCACGGCGGCCGCCGCGTACCCGAGCATCGGGAGCCCGGTCAAGAGGAAGATCGGGAGCACCATGACCAGCAAGATCAGGTCGAGGTAGCGGACCGCACTCACCGGCTCAGCTGCCCCTAGAACGTACGTGGACAAGGGCGAATCCTGCGCCGATGGAGACGAGCAGGCACGCGGCGATTGGCGTGGCAGCGATACCGATCGGCGCGCCGATCCCGCAGGCGACCCGCGCGCTTGCGATGAGGAAGGGGCCCCCCGCGGCCCGCCCATGAGTGGCGGGCCTCTCGCTCCTCATCGGGCATGTGTGAATCGGACTCTGGCATGAAGGGTGCGCCGCCCGACAAACACTGAAATGCCCGCCTGGCGCCGCGCGGGCGATCCTCTGAAGAGACCCGAAAGTCCCGTATCCGCCGGGTCCGCGAGTCTATACCCCCGTGGGCCCCGCGCGAATACTGAGCTCAGGCGTGGGCAGATAGGATCCCCGCCCCCGCCAGAAAGGATGCGATGCAACGCTGGGATCTGCGCTCGCTGGACGTCGAACCGCATCGCCCCGAGGTGCTGCATTCCGAGGGCGAGGGTCGAAGCATCCTCATCGCGCTGCCGGCGGGGGAAGCGCTTTCAGAGCACCAGGTCCACGAGCGAGCCTGGCTGGTGGTGATCGAGGGCGAGGTCGAGCTCGGCACTGACCGCGAGCCGGCGAGCGCCGCTGCAGGCGCGCTCGCGATCTTCGACCCCAACGAGCGCCACGAAGTCCGCGCCACCAGCGACGCGCGGCTGCTGTTGCTGCTCGCCCCATGGCCGGGCAAGGGACATCCGAGCCAAGCGTGAAGGTTCTCGTCCTCACCACGGAGCCCGTGAACGCCGAGATGCTGCGCGCCGCGCTGGGCGAGGACGCCGGCAACGCCGAGGTGCTGGTCGTCTCCCCGGCCCTCAACGAATCGCCCGTGGCGTTCTGGGTCTCAGATCCCGATGAGGCGATCGCGGACGCCAAGCAGGTCCAGGCGGAGACCGTCGAGCGCCTCGCAGAAGCGAAGATCGACGCCGTCGGAGACACGGGAGAGAGCGATCCGCTCACCGCCATCCAGGATGCCCTGGTCACGTTCCCAGCCGATCGCATCGTGGTGTTCATTCATCCGGAGGACCAGGGTAAGTACCTCGAGGGCGACGTGGCCGGTGAAGCGGAGCGACGCTTCGGCATACCCGTCGTCCAGTCCCAGGTGGAGGCCGGGCCGGACTCCTAGGAGCGGCGGGAGGGCTGAGCGTCTGCGCCGTCCTTTTCCACCGACACGGTTCCAAACTCTCCGGTCTCGAACTCCCGCTCCACCTCGGCGACGATCTCCTCCTCTGAGGTGTCGGGCTCCTGGGTGCGCAGCTGGCGAGCGCGCACGCGCGTGAACTTCACGATCTCGAGCACGTAGACCAGGTACACGCTCGCCGCCAGCGCGAGCACCCCGAGGCCGATCATCACGATCGTCCAGCCCGTGTGGAAGTGGCCG
>JBBSIW010000051.1:0-10374 GCA_038231895.1 Solirubrobacterales bacterium
GCCCCGCGCGAACGAGCGCCCCATCGCTCAGGCGGTCGTCGAGGACCGCCACGGGCGCGAACGCCGTGTCGGCGCCAAACAGCTGCTCGACGGTGACGCCGAGCACCCCGGCGAGACGCAGCGCCGCGTCGACCGCCGGCACGTGACGGCCATGCTCGATCGCGCTGACCGTGCCACGGCTGACGCCGGCGCGGCGGGCCAACTCGGCCTGCGCCAAACCGGCGCGATGGCGGGTCTCGCGCAACCGCCTGCCGCTAAGCGCACCCGGCATATCCGCCCCGGCTCGCTCCGCCGGAGGGGGCCGGGGCGCTCTCGTGGACCTCGGACCATCCCGGCGGCATGCAAGGATCCTAGCAATATGATGACATTCTGCCGATTGGGATGACCCGAGCTCCGGTCGCTACGGGAGCCGTCAAGACGACGACCAATGAGGCGAGGATGAGACGTCGATGGTGCTTGCTGTTGTGCGCGGCGCTGCTGTGGGGGGCTGGATGCGGCAGCAATGACGATGCAGGCAAGAGCTCGTCGGGGAGCTCGGGTGGGTCTAAGCCGGCGCTGATCGTGTCGGCGGCCGCGTCGCTGAAGAAGGCGTTTACCGCGTATGGCAAGCAGTTCCCGGATGCGTCGACGCGCTTCTCGTTCGCGGCGTCTGATGAGTTGGCGGCGCAGATCCAGCAGGGCGTCAAGCCTGACGTCTTCGCGTCGGCAAACACCAAGCTGCCTGACCAGCTGTTCGCGAAGGGGCTCGTCGAGAAGCCGACGGTGTTCGCGGGCAACCGGCTCGTGCTCGCGGTTCCAGCGGATTCCTCGAAGGTCAGCTCCTTTGCCGACGTACAGAAATCAGGAGTCACGCTGGGGGTCGGTTCGCCGTCGGTGCCCATCGGGTCATACACGCGCATGGTGCTCGACCGGCTGCCATCGAAGCAGAGCCAGGCGATCCTGGCCAACGTGCGCTCCCAGGAGCCCGACGTGGCGGGCATCGTCGGCAAGCTCACCCAGGGTGCCGTCGAAGCGGGCTTTGTCTACATCACCGACGTGCAGGGCACGGTCGGCAAACTCAAGGTGGTCGAGCTGCCAAGGAACCTGCAGCCCTCGGTGGCGTACGGAGTCGCAGTGGTCAAGGACGCCAAGCACCCTGAGCAGGCCAAGATGTTCATCGATGGTCTCCTGAAGGGCACCGGGCAGCAGGCGCTCAAAGACGCTGGGTTCGAGCCGCCGCCGTCGAAATGAGGGGCAGCGGCTGGTTCGCGGTCCTGCTCGTTGCGGCACTTACGGTCGTGCTGTGCTTTCTCACGCTGCCGATCGTCGCCATCTTCGCGAACACCGGACCCCTGGACCTGCTCTCGAGCCTCGGCGATGAGGGCGCGTTGGACGCGCTGCGGCTCAGCTTGGAGTGCAGCGCGATCGCTGTCAGCCTCATCGTCGTGTTGGGCACGCCCGCGGCCTACCTCTTGGCCACGCGTCGCTTTCGCGGGCGCGCGACGATCATCACGCTGGTGGAGCTACCGCTCGTCTTGCCGCCGGCGGTCGCCGGGATCGGCCTGCTGGCCGCGCTGGGACCACACGGTGTGCTGGGCGGGCTGGCGAAGGACGCCGGGATCCAGCTCGTGCTGACGACCGCCGGCGTGATCCTGGCGCTGACGTTCGTCGCGGCGCCGTTCTACCTGCGCCAGGCCCAATCGGCCTTCGAGGCGCTTGACCGCACCTGGCTTGACGTCTCGCGCACACTTGGCGAAAACGAAGCGCGTACCTTCCTGCGCGTGGCGATTCCCACCGCCGGACCAGGACTGGTCTCCGGCCTTGCGCTGGCGTGGGGACGAGCACTCGGTGAGTTCGGCGCGACGCTCATGTTCGCGGGCTCGTATCGTGGCATCACGCAGACGGCGCCCCTAGCGATCTACGAGCGCTTCCCAACGGACTTCACCGGCGCGCTGGGGCTGGCGGCGGTCCTCGTCGCGATCTCCGCTGCCGTGCTGCTCTCGGTCAAGCTGCTCAGCGGCTCGGCGTGGCTCGGTGGCGCTACGCGTTGAGGCCCAGGCGCGCCTCGGGGGCTTCACGCTCGACGTCGCGCTCGAAACCCCCGCGGGTCACTGCCTGGCCCTGGCGGGACCCTCCGGCGCGGGGAAGTCGTCGGTGCTCCGTGTCGTCGCCGGACTCATGCGGCCCGAGCACGGTCGCGTCAGCTGCGGCGAGGCGCTATGGCTTGACACCGACGATGACATCGACCTCGCGCCCGAGCGGCGCCGCTGCGGGTATGTCTTTCAGGAATACGCCCTCTTCCCGCACCTGCGCTCATGGCAGAACGTCGCCTACTCCATGCGCGACATTCCGCGCCGCGAGCGCCGCGCCAAAGCGCTCGACCTCCTCGACCGCTTCGGCGTCGCCGACCTCGCCGACGCCCGGCCGCGCACCCTCTCAGGCGGCGAGCGCCAACGCGTCGCCGTCGCCCGCGCGCTGGCCCGCCGACCAGCCGCGCTGCTGCTCGACGAGCCACTCTCCGCGCTCGACTCCCGCACCCGCGCAGCCGCAGGACGCGAGCTCGCCGCCGTGCTACGCGACACCGGCGTACCCGTCCTGCTCGTCACACACGACTTCACCGAAGCCGCCCTCTTGGGCAACCGCGTCGGCGTGATCGACGCCGGACGCGTGGTGCAAGTCGGCACTGCCGCGGAGCTCGCCGCGTCCCCGGCCTCGTCGTTCGTGGCGGACTTCACCGGCGCTGTCGTGCTCACCGGCATCGCGCGGTACGGAGCGGACGGACTGACCCACGTCACCCTCGACGGCGGCGGCAACGTCACCAGCACCCAGCTGCGCGAGGGCCCCGTCACGGTCAGCGTCTACCCATGGGATATCACCCTCGCGCCACCGGATGCGGTTTCGAGCGACTCCGCGCAAAATCACCTGTCCGTCGAAGTGATCTCGATCACGCCGGTCGGAAACCGCATCCGTGTCGGCCTCGCAGCTCCCCAAGCACTCAGCGCCGAAATCACCGACGCCTCCGCCCACCAGCTCGCCCTCAAGCCCGGAACGCGCGCCATCGCCAGCTGGAAAGCCACCGCCACGCGACTCCTGAACCGATAGAGCGCCTAGGCGGTAGGTATGCAGAGCCCTCACATCAGCGCGACCCAGAGGTAGTAGCCGACGGGAACCGTGAACAGGACGGCGTCGAGGCGGTCCAGCGCGCCGCCGTGCGCGCCGAACAGCCGCCCGGCGTCCTTGGCCCCCATGTCGCGCTTGATCAGCGACTCGAAGAGGTCGCCGAGGGGCGCCGCGATCCCCACGCCCAGGCCGAGGACGAGCGCCTGGCCGCTGCTCAACCAGTCCTGGTAGAAGCCGGCGAACCAGACGGCGGCGACCGCGACGAACATTCCGATCACCCACCCTTCGACCGTCTTGTTGGGAGAGATCGCCGGCGCCAGCGGTCGGCGGCCGAACATCCGTCCCCCGAAGTACGCGCCGGTATCGCCGAGGAACGTCCCGACGAGGACGTCGATGATGATCCCGTCGCCGTGCGCGAGGTCGCGCAGCAGGACGGCGTGGGCGATCGCGAACCCGATCCAGTACACGCCGAGCAGCGTCGCGGCCATCGACGCCGTGCTGCCGCGTCGCCGGGGCCCGATGAGGATGAGCAAAAAGGCCAGCGGCACCACAACCGCCGCGACCATGAAGACCTGGAACTGGGATCCGTACCGTGCGGAGAGCACGAGCGCGACCATGCCCAGGAAACCGGCGAGCCTGACCGGATGCGCTCGGTCGAGCAGGTCGTAGAGCTCGTGCAGGCACACGATGCCCAGCGCTCCCACGGCGAGGGCGAAGACCAACCCACCCTCGACGACGATGTAGACCGCGAAGACGATGGCGGGCACGGCGACCAGTAGCCGGGCACCCAGGTCCGACCGCTGCCTGCGTCGGCGCCGCGGCGGGCCACCGCGCGCGGCTGGCGGCGCTCGGCGGGCCCGGCGCGGGGGTGCCGCCATCAGCGCCCGCCGAACCGGCGGCCCCGTGCTTCGTACTCCGCCAGGGAGTCCTCGAACGCCTGGCGGGAGAAGTCGGGCCACAGCTCGTCGCGGAACACCAGCTCCGAGTAGGCCGACTGCCACAGCAGGTAGTTGGACAGTCGCTGCTCTCCGCTGGTGCGGATGATCAGATCTGGATCGTGCATCTCGGGCGCGTAGAGCCCGGCTCGGAACTCCTCCTCGGTCTCGCCCTGAAAGTCTCGCGCGGCGTCGACGATCTCCGCTCTTCCGCCGTAGTTGAAGGCCACGAAGAGGGTGATGCGCTCGTTGCCGTCGGTGAGCTCCTCGGCCCAGCTCATCCGCTTGAGGAGGTGGGCGGCCACGCCGGTCCGGCGTCCCACGAAGCGCATGCGCACGCCTTCGTCGTGCAGCTCGGGGGTCTCGGCGTCGATGCGCTGTGCGAACATCTTCATCAGGGCCGCGACCTCGGCGCGCGGACGGGACCAGTTCTCCGTCGAGAAGGAGTACACCGTGAGCTCGCGGACTCCCAGCTCGACCGCGTCGCGCAGTCGCGCCTTGACGGTGTCAGCCCCGGCCCGGTGGCCCTGGACGACGGGGAGCCTGCGCCGCCTGGCCCATCGCCCGTTACCGTCGGTGATGATCGCGACGTAGCGAGCTCTGCGCGGCGGCTGCGAGGCCACCGTTCCTAGACCTCGAGGATGTCGGCCTCTTTGCCCTTCACCAGGGCATCCAGCTCACCGATCTTCTCGTCGGTGAGCTTCTGCAGCTCGACCTCCGCCCGATGCTCGTCGTCGGAGCCGACCTCGCCCTCGCCCTTGAGCTCGCGCAGGTCGTGCATCACGTCGCGGCGGACGTTCCGAACGGCCACCCGCCCTTCCTCGGCGATCCCGTGCACTACCTTGACGAGCTGCCGGCGGCGCTCCTCGGTCAACTCCGGGATGCCCAGCCGGATGAGGTTGCCGTCGTTGTTCGGCGTCAGCCCGACATCTGACTCGAGGATGGCCTTCTCGATGCCCTTGATCGACGACTTGTCATAGGGCTGGATTGTCAGCAGACGCGCCTCGGGAGCGGAGATGGTCGCCAGCTGCTTGAGCGGGGTCTGTGCCCCGTAGTAGTCGACCTGGACGCGGTCGAGCAGCGCCGGGGTGGCCCGCCCAGTGCGTACGGAGCCGAACTCGTGACGGGTCGCCTCGACCGACTTGTCCATCCGCTCGCGCGCGTCCGCCAGCAGCTCCTCGATCAGCGCCATGTCAGCTACTCACCAGCGTGCCCACTCGTTCGCCGCAAACTATCCGATCGATGTTCTCCTCGTCGTCCATGTTGAACACGTACAACGGCAGGTGATTCTCCATGCACAACGTCAGGGCGGTGGCGTCCATCACGCGCAGCTGGCGCTGAATCGCGTCCATGTGGGTGAGCTCGGGGAGCAGCTCGGCGGTCGGATCGAGCGCCGGATCCGCCGTATAGACCCCCTCGACGCCGTGCTTGGCCATGAGGATCGCCTCGGCGTGGATCTCTGAGGCACGCAGTGCCGCCGCGGTGTCGGTGGTGAAGAAGGGGTTGCCGGTGCCGGCCGCGAAGATCACCACGCGCCCTTTCTCGAGATGGCGCATGGCGCGCCGCCGAATGTATGGCTCGGCGACTTCGGAGATGGTGATCGCAGATTGCACGCGGGTGTCGATGCCGCCCTTCTCGAGCGCGTCTTGCAGGGCGAGGGCGTTGAGGACGGTGGCCAGCATCCCCATGTAGTCGCTGGTGGCGCGGTCCATGCCGGCGCCGGTGCCCGCCATCCCGCGGTAGATGTTGCCGGCCCCGACCACGATCGCGACCTCCACCCCACGCCCCCGCACCCGCGCCACCTGGTCGGCGATGGCCAGGATCCGCGCGGGCTCCACGCCGTAGTCCAACTCGCCGAGCAGCGCCTCGCCCGAGAGCTTGAGCAGGATGCGGCCAAATGCCGGCGCCGCCTCCCGCGCGGACTCGCTGCTCGTCACGACTCCCCGACCGCGAACCGGACGAAGCGGCGGATCACCACGTTCTCCCCGGTCTTGGCCGAGAGGTCGGCGCGCATCTGCTCGATCGTCCTGGAACCGTGCTTCTCCTCGTTGACGTGCACCTGGTTGAGGAGGACCACCTCCTCGAGCCACTTGCGCAGCTTGCCCTCGGCGATCTTGAGGCGAACGTTCTCGGGCTTGTCGGCGGCCTGCGCCTCGAACACCCGCAGCTCGGCCTGACGAGCCTCGTCGGGCACCTCCTCCTCGGACACCCAACGGACGCCCTGCAATGCCGCCGCGTGCAGCGCGACTTCGCGGGCGAAGGCGGTGAAGTCCTCGTTGCGCGCGACGAAGTCCGTGTTGCAGTCGACCTCCACCAAGACGCCGATCTTGCCGGTGGCGTGGATGTAGGACTGGATCGTGCCCTCGGCCGCCTCACGGCCGGAGAGCTTTCCGACCTTGCTCCCGAGCTTGACGCGCAGGATCTCCTCGGCCTTGTCGTGATCTCCGCCGGCCTCCCCGAGGGCCTGCTTGCAATCCATCATGCCGGCCCCGGTACGGTCCCGCAGCGCCTTGACGTCGCCGGCGCTGATGTCGGGAGTCATGACGACCCCTCGCCTGGGCCCTCCGCCGGCGCGGGCTCCGCCGCGGGAGGGGGCGGCTGCTCCTCGGCAGGCGCGGGGGGCTGAGCTGGTGCAGGAGCCTCCTGCCCCTCAGGAGCCGGCGCGGGGGGCTGGGCTGGCGCGGGGGGCTGAGCTGGTGCAGGAGCCTCCTGCCCCTCAGGACCGGCCTGGGCGGCCTGGACGGCGGCAGCCGCAGCGGCCTCCTCCGCCTCGCGGCGCGCCTGCTCCTCGGCGGCCTGGCGGGCCCGCTCCTCCGCCGCGCGGCGCTCCTGCTCCTCGCGCTCCTGGCGGGCGCGCTCCTCCTCGGCGCGAAACACCGCGTGGCCCTCGGCGGCCACCTCGCCGATCGCCCCGGCCACGAGTGCGCAGGACCGGATGGCGTCGTCGTTGCCGGGGATGACGTACTCGATGCCGTCGGGATCACAGTTGGTGTCGACGAGGCCGATGATCGGGATGCGCAGCCGACGCGCCTCGCGTACGGCGATCTCCTCGGTCTTCAAGTCGATCACGAACATGGCGTCGGGCACGCGCGGCATGTCCTTGACGCCCCCGAGGTTCGCTCGCAGCTTGGCGAGGTCCGCCAGCGCTCCCATGCGCTCACGGGTGGGGAGCAGCTCGAGCTGGCCCTCCCGCTCGTAGCGCTCGAGGTCGTGCAGCCGCGAGATGCGCTTGCTGATCGTCTGGTAGTTGGTGAGCAGCCCGCCCAGCCAGCGATGGTTGACGTAGGGCATGCCCGCCGCCTCGGCCGATTCCTTCACGGCGTCGCGGGCCTGCTTCTTGGTGCCCACGAACAGGACGATCCCGCCCCGATGGGCGATCTCGGAAGTGACCTTGCGCGCCCGCTCGATCAGCGCCTCGGTCTGGAGGAGGTCGATGATGTAGATACCGTCGCGCTCACCGAAGATGAAGCGGCGCATCTTTGGGTTCCAGCGACGCGTCTGGTGGCCGAAATGCACGCCGGCCTCCAGCAGCTCTTTGATGCCGACCTGAGCCACCGCAAACTCCCTTGTCGTCTTGGTTGTACTGCCGGCGGGAGGACGTGCGATCCCGGCTGCGGCTGGCGCCGCGCCGGGCAGGGCCACACGGCCTGTTCCCCAACCGGATCGGGGTGAAGGTCAGAGCAGTCTACGCAAGTTTCCCGCGCGGCTGCCGTTGTCAGCAAGTGCACGCCTCCTGCCCTTCCCCTACCTCCGGTGGGGGTGCGTGCTTGGCGGGCCGGTCTGCCTACCTACCTCGGTGGGCCGGCCCGCCGTCTTCACCGCGGCCGCGGGCGGTTGGCCGGGCTGGACTCAGTCCCCGCGCTCGGCCCGGGCCAGGGCGGCATGCAGATCGGGCGGGAGCGGCGAGCAGATGTCGACCCGCCGGGCATCGACCGGGTGCTCGAAGGCCAGGCGCGCTGCGTGCAGGAACTGACGTTCGAGTCCCGAGGACTCTCCTTCGGGCGGCCCGCCGTACACGGGGTCGCCGAGCAGCGGGTGTCCAATCGCCTGTAGGTGCACCCGGATCTGATGCGTGCGCCCCGTCTCCAGGCGCACGCGAAGCAGTGAGGCGCGGGCGAAATGGCGCTCCACCGTGAAGTGCGTGCGTGCCTCTCGCGGCGTGTCGGTGTCGGTCGAGATTCGTGTGGGTGCGCGCCGATCCCTTCCAATTGGTGCGTCGATCGTGCCCGCGTGGGCCGGCGGGCGGCCCTGGACCAGTGCCAGGTACTCGCGCTGCATTCGTCGTGCCGAGAGGGCTGCCTTCAGCGCGCGGTGGATTGCCTCTGACTTGGCCACGACGAGCAGGCCCGACGTGTCGCGGTCCAGCCGGTGCACGATCCCCGCACGCCAGGGCTCCGATCCGCCGTGGGCACGCCCGGCCAGTGCCTGGGCCAGCGTCCCCGTCCGGTGCCCACGGGCCGGGTGGACGACGACGCCCGCAGGCTTGTCGACCACCAGCAGGTGCTCGTCCTCGTAGGCCGTGCGATAGCGCGCCTCGCCCATCTGCGGAGCGGGTCGCGGATCCTGCTCGTCGACCACGATCCGCTCCCCTCCGCCCAGCCGGTGTCGTTTCGCGCGGGGCTCATCGTCGACGCGCACCTGGCCGGCGTCGATCAACCGCTGGGCGTGGGCGCGCGATCCCAGGCAGGTGGACAGGAACTGGTCCAGGCGCGAGCCGGCCGCCGTGTCGGGCACCTCAAGCCGGCGCATGGCGCCGGTGCCCTGTCTCGATCACATACAAGAGCGAGAGCACCCCGACGGTGATCGACATGTCGGCCACGTTGAACGCCGGCCACAGGGGGATGTCGATGAAGTCGGTCACCCCGCCGCGAACCACGCGATCGACCATGTTGCCCAGCGCGCCGCCCAGCAGCAGCCCCGTGGGCAGCCAGATCAGCGGACGCTCGGCGTGGCGAACGAAGTAGACGGCAAGCAGTACGAGCGCCACGATCGTGACGAGGGTGAGCAGGGCGCCGCTGTCGGTGAACAGGCCGAACGCGATGCCGCGGTTGCGTACGTTGACCAGGTCGATGCCCGGCAGGAAGTCACGGTGCCCGCCAGGCTCGATTCCCCCTCGCACGAGGGCCTTGGTGAGCTGGTCGGCGGCAATCACGCCTCCCGCCAGCAGGCCGGCCTGGTACCAGGCGCGTGGCACGCAGCGCCTACCGGAACACTGCGGACACGACGCTGATGGCGATCTGAATGACGATCAGCCCCACGATGGGGCTGATGTCCAATGGCCCGAGCATCGGGATGAAGCGGCGGAAGATCGAGAGGTAGGGCTCGCACACGTCACGGAGGAAGGTGAGGATCGCGTCCGACCAGCGCGCGTAGGGCATCCGCACGCCGAAGGAGAAGATCAGGCTGCTCAGCACGTAGGCGAAGATGAGCAGCATGTACACGTAGAGCAGGGCGACGAGGAAGCGCCCGATGTCATGACCTATGGCGGCGTAGAGGAGCATCAGGCGCGCACGCGGGTGACCGCGTCCATCGCCGTGGCGAACGCGGCAGGCACGCCGGCCGCCTCCAGCACTTCGAGGCCGCGTTCCGTGTAGCCGCCGGGCGAGGCGACCTCGCGCTGCACCGCGGCGGCGTCGTGGCCACGCGCCTCGATCAGGGCCGCCGTTCCGGCCATGGTGTGGGCGACGAGCCGTGCCGCCGTCGTGCCCTCGAGGCCGCGGGTCTCGGCGGCGCGCGCCTGGGCGACTGCGATCAAGGCGAGGTAGGCCGGGGCGCAGCCCGTGAGGGCCATGGCCACCTCGAAGTGCTCCTCGGCCACCTCCTCGATCCTCCCGAGCCGCCCGAAGTGATCGAGCACCTGGGACTCGAGCGAGTGGTCGACCCCGGGGGCTCGGGCGTAGCAGAGCACTCCACGCCGCACCTCGACGGGCGTGTTGGGCATGAAGCGAAACACAGGGGAGTCCGGATATGCCGCTTCGAGGGCCGCGACGGACACGCCCGCGAGCACGGATGCCACGGGCTTGCCCACACCCGCGATCTCCGCGGCCACGAGCTCGAGCTGCGCCGGCTTGTGGCAGAGGACCACCAGGTCCGCGCGTTGGGCGAGCTCGAGGTTGGTGGCAACCGCCTCGCCCCCCACCTGGGCCGCCAGCTGCGCCGCGCGACCGGATCCGGCATCGGAGCAGAGCACGGCGTCCTGCCACCCGCGGGCGAGCGCCCGCGCCATGTTCCCCGATCCGAGCAGCCCGACGAGCATCCGAACAGAAGGCTACCGCGCTGGATCGACGGTCCGGGAGGGCCCGGCGGCCGTCCCGCGCGCCTCAACTCTGATTGAAGAAGC
>JBBSIW010000052.1:0-10329 GCA_038231895.1 Solirubrobacterales bacterium
CGCCGAAGCGGCAAGCGGTCGGCCCTCCTCATCGGACGTGCGGTAGGAGAGCACGAGGCGCTCGTAGGGCCGGGAGGCCACTGCGTAGAACAGGAAGCGCTCGTCATCGAGTCTGTCCTCCGCTCGGCGCAAGCCGGGTCGACACTCGGCCAACCGCCGGCGCACCTCGTCGGGAAGGAACGGGTCAGGCCTCGCCGAGCGCGGAAACGCCCCCTCCTGCAGCCCGGCCAGGAGCACGGTGTGAAACCGGCGCGCCCGCACGGCGAGGGGGTCGGTGACCACGACGGCGCCTTCGGCGTCGCGGCGCCTGACGCGCAGGTCGAGCCCGGCGAGCGCGTCGAGCACCTCATCGGGCCCGGGGCACGGCAGGCCGGGAAGCCGCGTCGAGGCCTCGAGCTCGGCCAGGGTGGCGATCACGCCCGCATGGGCCGCCGCCTCGGCCTCGTCGAGGAGCGGGGCGCGGCGGCGCCTGCTCACCAGCAGCGCCTCGGTCTGCTCCCGAAGCAGACCGCAGAGGGCGACGATGTCGGCTGCGGCGAGCACCTCACGGAGCGCGTCGAGCTCGGCGAGCGAGATGTGCCCGGCCTCCTCCCATCGGCGTCGCGCGGCGTCGGCCGTGCGGTCCCCGCCTCGGCGAGCCGTGGCCTCCAAGCCGTCGATCTCGCGCTCTTCGCCGACGGACCGTGAGATGCGAAGGTAGGCGACGAAGTCGTCGAGCGAGCCCGTTCCCGAGGCACAGCGCAGCAGGCTCAGCAGCCCAATGCCCAGCCTGGTGTGCGCGAGCGCCACCGGACGGTCCACCGCCACTGGAATGCCGTAGGCCCGAAAGACCTGCTCTACCAACGACGCCGAAGCGCGGGGGGAGCGGAGCACGACCGCCACCTCGGCGTGGGCCACGCCCGTGCGCAGAAGGTCGAGCACCGCGGCCGCGATCAGCTCGACCTCCGCCCGCTCACCGCCCGCCTCCAGCAGGGCGACCGCGCCGCCCGGATCGGGGCGCCTCCCAGTCGGCGCGAACAGCTGACGCTCGAGATGGTGCAGTGCGGCGCGCGATCGGTCGGCGTAGTGCTCGGGCCGGGCGGGCAGCCGTTCTTCGCGAGCGGCGAGCGCCCGCAAAGCCTCGACCGTGCGTGAGCGGCTGGCGAACGCCTCCCTGCCGTCCTCCCAGGTCAGCGACACCGTGACCTCCGTCTCCGCCGCCAGCGTTTCAAAGGCCGCCAGCTCGAGTCCGGTGAGGTCGTCGAACCCGTACAGGAACAGCGGCGCGTCGCCCCAGGCGCCCGGCTTTGCACGCAGCCGCTCCAGCGCACCTCGGGCGAAGCCCTCCGAGTCCACACGCCCGAGCCGATCGAGCAGCGCGCGGTAGGCGCGTTGGAGCGCAGCCAGGTCCCGCGCCATCGCGCGACGTTCGCCATTGGCGCCCGCCCACTCCTCCAGCGCCCAAGCAAGCTGCTCGGGATCGACCAGGGCGGCGTCGAGCTCGGAGATGAAGCGCCCTGCGGAGGTCGCGAACCCCGGCGAGGCGGCCGACTCGGCGAGCACGCGAAGGTCGGCACCGGCGATGGCGGCCCGCAGCACGCGCTCGCGCGCCAACGCTCCGAGCCGCGGAGTGACGAAGCCGGTCCGGCGCGCGATCTCGCGCCACAGCCGATCAAAGCCCATCACCCGACCGCCGAACACCACGCCCGCGCCGGCCAGCTCGCGCTGGTAGTAGGAGACGTCCTCGAAGCGCGGCACCACCAGCAGCGGCTCATCCGCCAGTGCGCCGCGATAGGCGGTCAAGACCCGACCGGCCTTGGCTGAGTTCGCCGGGCCGGTGATCAGCTTCAGGGGCATGCCCGGCTATGGTCGCGCAGGCGCCTGACGGCCCGAGAGTTGAGGCTCCTGGTCAACCGTATTAGCTTCTCGCGAGATGAACCGCGAGCTGCAAAACCGGCTGGTAGCAGCTGGCCGGGTCCCTGCGGGGACTGGGGGGAAAGACGGTGCAGCTCTGCCCGAGCTCCGCTGGACCCATGGCATTTGTGCTGGAAGCCGACCAGCGTGAATACGCACGGATCGCGTTCGCCCCGGACATCACGAAGGAAGCCTTGGAGGGCGCCTGGACCGTAGTGCCCGCAGGCCGCCGGGGCTGGAATCTCGTAGCAACAACGACCCGTGGTGCTACGGCCGCATGGTTTCAGCGAGCGGCCCTCGGGTCCGGTGGAGCCCTGCTGCTGCCGGATGGCACCGAGTACCGCCTTCAGCGCCACCCGCTCCGTCGATCCCGGTGGGCCTTGACACGGAGGGCCGCTCCCTGACGCGGTTCTCCGTGCACACGGGCAAGCAACCATGGAACGTCACGATCGATCTGGAACTGTCAGAGGACGTCTCCACAGACGACGCGTTGCCGGTCATCCTGTTGCTGAGCTGCGTCGCGGTGGTGATGTCCCGCGCGACTGAAACGGCTACCGGCGGTTCTTCCCTGCCTGACGTCGTATTGCCCTACGCCTAGCTCGCCGACGCCCGGTCTTCACCAAGCCAGCCGAGGCCTCCAGGCGTTCGCCTGGGCCTTGGCGTTCGGGGCTGGGCCTCCCGAAGGCTTCCGCAGTGCCTGGGAGCATGCCCGCGTGAGCGATCCTGGCCTATCGGATCCTCCGGTACCGGTACCCGCCGCCATCGCGGCAGTCGCCGGTGACCGACCTCTGCGACCGGTGTGGCTGAACGGGCTCGGCGGACTGACCTTCGAGCTCGGCACCGGAGAGGACCGGTTGTTCGCCAAGTGGGCGCCCGTAGGGTCGGGCCTGGACCTCGCCGGCGAGGTTGCGCGGCTGCGCTGGGCTGCCCCCTTCACGGCGAGAATGCGATCAGCCCGCGCTGGAAGGCAGCCCCCGAGATCGCTGTGCGCGCGATCGGGGCAGGATTGCGCGCTCTGCACGACTGCCTGCCCGTCGCCGAGTGCCCGTTTGGCTGGTCAGTCACTGATCGTCTGGACCATGCGCGCCGTGCCGGCACCGAGCTCCCCGAGGACCTGGCGCCGGCGCCACCGGTCGACCAGCTCGTCGTCTGCCACGGCGACCCGTGTCCACCGAACACCCTGATCCACGATGACGGGTCCTGGTTTGGACACGTCGACATGGACGCGCTGGGGACGGCCGACCGGTGGGCCGATCTCGCGATCGCCACGTTGAGCGCCGCCTGGAACTACGGCCCGGGCTGGGAGGACACCCTCCTCGACGCCTACGGGATCGCTTTCGACCCCGAACGCACCGCCTTCTACCGAACGATCTGGGACCTCACGTGACGTGCAGGCCGCGTCGAACAGATCCGCCTTTGGTGATGGGTGCGCGGTGTTGGGTCGTGCGGCGTTTATCGCGGCCGTTGTTGTGCCGCCTCCACTGCGGTCAGCCAGGTGTCGGTGAATGCTTCCCCGTCGACGTTGGTGACGACCCGGAGGGCGCGACCGGTCTCACCGGGCTGGAAGCGCAGTACGTCAGCGTTGAGGACGGGCTGGAGCCTGACGTCCAGCACCCCCCGTTGCTCCCTCCTATCCCAGGCCGACCGCGCAGGCCACAGGGTCCCAATGGAAGTTGATCAGGTCGTCGGGCAAGTCCGGGTGGCCGCGCCCGAGGCTGCTCATCTCGTGGTCTTCCGCGTGGGCCGCGGACTGTCTGGCCAGCGAAGCCCGAGCGGCCCTGATTCGGCCAGCCGCGCCAGGTCCACCCCGCGCAGCGTCGCCTTCATCGCAGCGGGCAGGTCACGAGGGTGAGGTCGGCCCGATCGGCCAGCGGCCGGGCTGCCTGGGTGTCGCACTGCACGTTCCAGTCCTTCTCCGGCCCCACGGGGGAGTCCTGCGGCAGGCGGGTAGACCCAACCGCCCATTGCCACCACCCGGGCTCCGTCCAGGCTCCCGGGCCGCCACGCATCGAGCACGGCAAGGTTGGTGTAGGGCCCGATCGCCGCGACGGTCGCACCCAACTCGATGCTCCCCTCCAGCAGCTCGGCGGCCGCTTGCTGCGGCCCAGGACGAGCCACGACCGCGGGCCCGCCCCAATAGCGGTCGTGGTCGGGCACGTCGCCCATCAGCTTGGCGGTGGTCAGCGAGCGCCCGGCGCCCGCAACCACTGGAACGTCGCCGCGACCGACCAACTCGAGGAGATGTGCGACGTATCCGGCTCGCTGACCGTCGGGGTCAGCGGTCGTCGTGACCCCCACCAGATCGACGTCTGGCCAGCCCAGGACAATGGCCAATGCGCAGGCATCGTCGGGATCGCCGCCCAAGTCGGTATCGATGTGCAGCCGCATCTCAACGCGACGGGCACTTCGAGCCTTGGACCCGTGAGGACATCCGGCGATACCCGTTTGACCACTTCCCGCGTCGATGTGTCGGCAGATCGCCAGCTCCACTGAGCGGCTCGGACGGACCGCGTGCGCCGGTCGCGCGCCCCAGGAGGATTGTGCTTGCGGACGACTCAAGGGCTTCGCGCGGACAGCGGCCAGCGTGGCGCACTTGCACCGGGCGACCTGCTGTCAGCTGGCCCGGAGATACTGGCCGATGGCGCGCCGGATGGCCTCGGAGACGCTGATGTGCTGCTCTGCGGCGCGGAGAAGCAGGTCGCGCTTGAGCTCCGGATCCAGGCGCACCGACTCGACCGAAGATGGCGCCGACCCCATGGATGGGCGACCCCCCCGTCGACGACGTCGGATCTTCTCGACGTCGTAGCCGCGCTCGGCCTCGTCGGCCATCGCCTCGACCATCTCGTCGGAGATGGGGGTGCCGTCGGCTTTGGTCCCGTGCGTCTCGGGCATCGTCACGACCTTCTGCTCAGCAGGGCCCGGTACTTCGCTCTCATGGGCATCGCATGCATTACCGCTGGACCCTGGGGCCGGTCCAGCACAACCAGCTCGAGCAGGTTGCCTGCCCGGTCGGTGCCGAGAACCAGGTAGCGAGTCGGATCCTCGTCGATCTGTTCCACGAGCAGTGCGTATCGCAGGGCGTGTTGGATGTCCTCGTCATGGACCCCGTGGCGGAGCGCCGATCGGAGAACCTCCACGACCAAGAACCGTACTACAGAACCTCTCGGTTCTCGGAGGGTAGGGCCAGGCCCCGCACACGCGGATCCCTATGCCTTTCTGACACGAACTGCGCAGAGAGCTCAGCTACCAGAATGCTCCCTTCGGCCCTATCGTCGCGGCATGGTCACACTTCATCTTCGCAACGTTCCCGCGGATCTCGACGCCACCCTCGCAGCGGACGCGAAGGCCGGCGTTTCCAAGAACCGCCGCGCTATCGAAGGGCTCCGGCGCGGGCTGGGTTTGGATCAGCTCGAACGCTCGCAGCTCATCGATCAGATCCGCCACGGCCGGCGGCCGGTCGATCTCGACATCGCCGAGCTCATCCGCGAGGATCGCCCTGCCGGGCGCTCTTGAGCTCGATCTGCTCGTCGTGGACGCCTCGGTCCTCGTCGAGCTGGTCGGAGCTGGACGCCATCGGCGTGGAGCAGACGTCTCGCCCGAGCGCTACAAGGCGGTCCCGCGCCTCACACTGATCTCGGCTGCGCCCGGCCTGATCGAGGCGACAAATGCCGTGCGCCGACTCGTGTTGCGTCACGTACTCGTGCCCGAGGACGGGCTCCGAGCCCTTGAATGGCTGGCCGAGCTGGATCTCGTGCTCGACGCGACCGCTCCTCGACTGCGCCGCGTCTGGTCGTTGCGCGAGCGGATGAGCAGCTACGACGCGGCCTACGTCGCCGCCGCCGAGGCGTTCGAGGCGCCGCTGCTGACCGTCGACGAACGGCTCCTGCGAGCCTGCCGCGACGCGTCGATCTCCGCAATGAACCTTGACGACCTCGCGTGAGCGCGCGCGTGCTGCTTGGTGTCCCCCCGTCTCCAAGAGCTTCGTCACGACGGCGGAGGCGGGGCTCTTGCAATTCGTCCGATGCGAGCGTCAGTTGGGCAGCATCGAGGACACTCCCATCCGTCGACGAGCGGGCGTCTTCATAGCTGTCCGCCTCGTTCAGGCCGAGCGCTTCGGGGTACGACCTGCCAGGAAGCTCAACGGTCTGGAGGATGGTTCCGACGTACCGCGGAACGTGAGCATGCTCACCCGCGGTGGCCAAACAGCGCATCACGCGAGCACCCTAGAGATTCGAGGAGAAGACATGGCTGGCAAAGCGATGGATGTGTACCTAAACGACCATTTGGCAGGCGCGATGCTCGGAAGCGCTCTCGCCAAGCAGATTCAAGCCCTGAACGGGGGCAGCGCGCTGGGAACGCACATGGAGTCGCTCGCTGCCCTGATCGAAGAGGATCGCCAGACGCTGATCGAGCTCATGGAGCGGATGGACACCTCCAAGAATCCCGTCAAGCAGGCCACGACGTGGGTGGCCGAGAAGGTCAGCCGAGCGAAGTTGAGCGGCCCAACGTCAGGCGGGCGCGAGCAGGGCACGTTCATGGCGCTGGAAACCCTGTCACTTGGGGTGCTGGGAAAAGTGTCGCTGTGGAAAGCGCTCAAGGAGGTCGCCGAGCACCACGCGCCGCTGAGGTCAATGAACCTCGACGAGCTAATCGAACGCGCTCAAGCCCAACACGACGCGCTAGAACGCGAGCGCATCGCAGCAAGCAGGCGTGCGCTCGGCGACGCAAACGCAAGCTAGCGATTCATCCAGCGACCCGCTGTGGCCCAGCCCGCGGGCACCGTGCCGAGCTCGACGGGTCGACCACGCCAAGCGCAAGTCACCACCAGCAACGCCCAGACCAACGTGATAGGCGCGTTGCCGCCTGGCTGAAACGCGCATCCTCGAGGGCGTGATGTATGGTCGGCGCGATGGTTGGAGTCAAGCGACGGCCCGTCTCGCCTTCCTGACCGGCGGCGCGTTGTGTCCAGCGACGAGGCATCGAGCGGTCGAAGCGGGAGCATGATGGCGGGGCTGCTTGCTCCTCTGCGTCTGCCCGAGCGGATCCTAGAAGCACTCGACGAGCTGCGTCTGATGCGCTCAGAGCTAACGCGCGTGCGCGAGCAGACAGAGCCGCTGACAGAGCTGATGCCAGCGCTTGAGCGCCTCGTCAAGCAGACCGAGCCGCTGTCCAAATTACTGCCCGCCCTCGATAGCCTGAAGAAAGAGCTCGGGGAGCAGCTCGAGCAACTTCAAGAGCTCATCGTCGCGCTCGAGGGGAACGACTCGCACCTCAATGCGACCGCGGGCAAACTCGTCGACGAACTCGTCGAGATGCACAAGACCGTCGACGCGCTACAGGACGACGTCCAGAGCGTCACCGAACGACTGCCCGACGCCAGCAAGGGCCCGCTCCAGAAGGCGCACGATGTCCTCACCGGCGGTGCCGCTGACCCAAGCTCGTAGCTCACGCGCAGGCCTCCAAGAGAACCAGAGCTCACACCAGCGAACCCCACGTCCGCTATTCGCACGCTGCCGTTCTCGCCGTCGATCGGTTGCCGCAAGACCGGACATGATCAGGTCTCGTGGCGGTCGAGCGGTCGAGCGGTCCCCGGTTTCGGTCGGCTCAGACCCGCAGCTCTCACGCCCGTGGCCCATGTCCCAGAAGATCCACCAGCAACGGGCGGTGGTGGCGAGGTGACGGCCACGCGGCACCGCTCCACCGGGCTCAGCTCGGGCCCGAGACGGTCGATGAGCGAGAGCCCGGTGGGGACACCTGGGCGAACTCCTCGCCGCCGTAGGTCTCGATCCAGCGCCGGTAGAGCGGGTCCGGGCGAGCCGAGCTCGAGCAGCGCCCGCGCTCACCGGCGCCAACGAAGAGGAGGACAGGCCAAACTCCCAAGGGTCTTCGGATACAGCCTGACGTAAAGGGGGAGCGTCGGTTCAGGCGGCGGTCGCGCTAGGGCTCTGAGGTTCCACGGCTGATTCCTCGAGCGCTTCGCCCGCGCGGACGGGTGCTGGGATCAGCGCTGCCCCGACGAGGATCAGAGCAAACGCCGCGAGGCGCACGCCTATGACGAGAGCGTTGTCGCCCAGTCGGTCGCCGAAGACGGCCAGCCCGGCGAGGATGGTGGACAGGTTCGCCGCGACCGACGTGACCGCGATCACCGCGACGCCGTCGCCGATCTGCAGGCTCCGAGCGGAGGCGAAGAACGAGAACACCGCGGCTGTGAGGATGATCACGCTCCAGGGGCTAAGCAGGCCGATGAGGCCGCGGCCGAGGTCGCCTGAGAGCGCCTTGATCGCGACGTCTGAGATCCCGAACCCGAGCCCGGCGGCGACGCCGAGCAGCACGCCGCGCTGCGCCGGGATGCGCTCGACCAGGTGGGAGACGATCAGAAGCGCGCATACGCAGACGGCGGCACCCTCGAAGATGATCATCCCCGCCAACGAGTAGTGGGCGTGGGCCCCTCCCTTTCCGCCCCCACCGGTCAGCGTCAGCAAGGTAAGCGAAACCGCCACCACGCCAATCCCGATCCACTGGCGACGCCCCAGCTCAAAGCCGAAGAAGCGCTCGGCAAGCACCGCCAGGAAGACGAGGCCGCCCGCGAGCACCGCCTGGCCGACCGAGATCGGCGCGAGGCTCAGCGCGGCCACGTGCAGCGCAAACGCGAGCGCCGCAACACCCCAGCCGATGCTCCACCACTTCGAGCGAAAGAGATCAACCGCGCTGCGCAGCGGATAGCGCATCTCGACATCTGGAGCCGCGACCGCCCCCTTGTACTTGAACAGGAAGCTGAGATTCGTTCCCAGCGCGGAAAGCAGCGCACAGAAAAGCCCCACCCCGACAGCCAGCGAAACCTCACTCACGGCGGATCCATCGTTCGCTTATAGAGCGTAGGAGCGCCACCCCCGTCGGGTGCCAGATCACGCCATCAAGGTACGCCTTCCTGCGTTCGGGTGCGTGCTTCGCGGTCCCGCTTCCGCATGCGAGCGTGTCGGTAGTACGCGCGCCTAGACGCTCGTTGCGGACAGCTGTCGCATGAATCGGTTCCAGGCCTCGTCCGCGAGAGCGATGGTCAACCAAGGGCCGACCGGGAGCCCAGCCCATCCAGGAGGCGAAATGACCCCGTTCGACGGAGCCGACCCGCCGTCAAGGGTTTGTGCCACCGCCTTGTCGAGAAGCAGAAGCGCGAAGGTCACGCGCTCTGGCTGTGGTCCGGACCGCCTTGCTGCAGCCGCCTGCGTGGGTGAGGCTCGGAGCGGGTATAGGCACCAATGGAGGTGGTGTCCCTTGGCCACAAGTGGACCGGAGTTCGAGCGGCCGGACGCAGAGTCGGATGACGGGTTCTTCGCTCGTCTGAGGCGACTCTTCGGCGTCGGACCGTTTGCGTGGGTGACCAAGAGCTTGCCCATGGTCCCTCGTTTTAGGGCGGGCTCCCACATGCACGGCTTAGAGCACCACGACATCGTCGAGGGAGATGTCTCTCCCAGGCGCAGAGAGACCGACGCAGGAGAGGAGCAAGGCAAGAGGTCGGCCGATCTACGGCGGTAACCAACCCGCAGGCCGCGCAGGGCGACATCAACGCCCGCGCGTTTTTCAGTGGCTGAATCCGGGTCGTCCCGCATCCAGGGTCGGCGGTCTTCGCCGTCGTGGCACTGGCCGACCACTCGACGCCTTCTCTGGGTGGCCCCACCAATGGGCATGACTAGCTGGTGCAGACCTCCCGGAGGACAGACGTGGAAACCACGGGTCGTTTCGCGTCGGTTAGAAACGCCGGGCGCGCCAGCGAGCCAGTCAGGCGTGCGTGACCATCGTGACTTACACCCTTCCCTCTGGGAGCCCCGCAAGAACTCGCCGCAGAGAGTTCCGGGTTCGATTTCGCTCGGCGCACACGATTGAGGCTTTATCGAGCGGCCCGCTCCGGGGTAGAGATCCGACACGGAACGGACAGCCAGACCTTAATTGTCATCATTCGCATTCGGGAATACCGCTTCGCCTCGGAAGCGGTCGTCTTTGCTGAGGTGTCGCTCGCTCCCGCATCGGACGACGAGCGGGCGTCCGAGGACTGCCGGTCAACTGTGGTTCGAATCCCACCGCGACTTCGAGGCACCTGGGGGCTTGGACGGGCCCGAGGGCGATCCGCTTCGGCTGTGACGGCAAGCCGCTTTCATCCAGGGCCCCGACGACGACTCGAAGCGCATCCTCGCCACGCTCGAAGGCTCGGCGGGGCGTGGCGACTACGACTCCACTTCGTCGTCAAGGCCGCGTAGGAGCGATCGATCAGCTCGGAGCGACCGACGTCCCGCCCCATTCCTCGGGGGCGACGTCCGCGAGGGTCTCGGAGAACGTCCACTGGTGGCCTGCCAGATCCTTGACGGTGTACTGCCGTTCGCCGTACTCGAAGTCCGTCGGCTCCATCACGACGCGTGCGCCGTGCTCGCGGGCACGCTCGCA
>JBBSIW010000053.1:0-10313 GCA_038231895.1 Solirubrobacterales bacterium
ATCGGTCTACGCGCCGACCTCAACCGGCGCCGGAGGCGCGGTCCGCGCGCCGGGCTCCGCCGCCCACTCGACCACGGGCCAGCCGCGCCGGCGCGCCTCGCGGGCGAGGCGAAAGTCGGGGTTGACCGCGTGCGGGTGGCCGACCAGCTCGAGCATCGGCAGGTCGGAGATGGCGTCGCCATAGGCGTAGCAGTCGCCCAGGTCGACTCCGCGGTCGGCGGCCAGCCTGGCGGCCAGCGAGGCCCGCCCGTCGGCGGTCACCGGAGGCTCGGCCAGCTCGCCGGTGAACGAGCCGCGCTGCTCGACCAGCCGCGCGGCGATCAGCTCGTCGGCGAGGTGCTCGAGGGGTGCGACGAGGAAGTCGAGGGCGCCGGTTACGAGTACCACGTGGTCGCCGCGGCGGCGGTGGGAGCGGATGCGGCGCACCGCCTCGTGGCGGATGCGGGGGAGGATGAACTCGCTGAGTGAGCTGCGCGCCGTCTCGCGCAGCTCACTCACCGGAAGGCCCCGATAGTTGCGATAGAAGGTCCGGCTGAACGCGGCTCGGGAGCGACGGTCGGCGACCAGGTAGCCCGGCACGCGCGCGGCCAGCGCGGCCGACCACATCGCGCGGTCGGGTAGGGGCATCTCGCGTCCGCGCAGCCAGTGGTAGAAGTGAGCCACCGTCGCGTCGAGCACGACGCCCTCGACGTCGAAGATGGCCAGGGCGGGCGGGCCGTCGGGCAGAATCGGACGGGGGAGAGCCTTCGTGCGCGGCTGCGCCGTGGCCGGCGGCGACACCAGCTCGCGCAGCGCCGGCAGGTGGATCTCCTGGAAGTAGGTCGGCCAGTGCAGCCGCGCGGGATCGAAGTCGAACTCGTCTCGGTCGGCGTCGGCGAGCAGTGCCTCCAGCTCCCGCGCATGGCGGTCGTCGAACAGGCAGTCGAGGTCCACGTAGGGCCCGTAGATATCGGCCAAACGTCGCAGTCGCTCGAGCTGGCGGCGCTCCTTGTGCAGCCGGCGCTCCATGTCGTGGACCCGTGGCAGCGGGGCCCGATCGAGCAGCCAGCGTCCTGCGCTGAGGGCACGTTCACCGCGGTCCAGCGCGGAGGCGACTCGCCCCCGGCTTTGGAAGCGCCATTCGGGCACGTCAACGGGCAGCCCGTCCTCGTCCGAGAGCGGACGCTCACGAAAGTAGTCGGTGATCAGCTCGGCCGCCGCGTCGATGGTCAGGGGGTTGCGTGTGCCGGTGACCACAGCGACGGTGCGCAGCCCCTCGGGGGGAGGGTGGGCGGCAGCGACCACGCAGGCGTTGGCCACGAGATCGACCGGGACGAGATCGAAGCGCGCGGAAGGGTTGCCGGGAAGGCGCGTCAACATGCCCCGCCCGTAGGCCATGATGATGGGGTCGGCGACCTTGATCCCCTCGATCCACCCGGGGTAGGGGTCCCGGAGCGCCGACTCGATGATCGAGGGGCGCAGGATCGAGAGGGGGCGCACGCCCTCGGCCAGCAGGGCGCGCTCGCCCAGTGCCTTGGACAGGCCGTAGCCGTCGCTCCAGCCCAACCCGCGGGCCCGATCGCGACCTCGCTCGGCGAGCTCGCGCGACACCCAGGCGCGCCGGGCGTCTTCCGCGCGCGCCCCGATCGCCGGACCCCCGGCCGGCCCCAACTCGTGCGCGGCGTCGGCGACGAAACGGCGCTGGTGCTCGGGCCGACGCGACTCGGCCTCGATCTCCGCCCGCCACAGGCGCGCGGCCCCCAGCTCGGCGTCGAAGTCGACGTCGGGCTCGGCGGGGGCCTGGCCAGACGGGCGCTCGAGCACCAGCCCCGTGCGGGTACCGGCGGCATACGCGGTCGAGACGTGGACCACGTCGGGTTCGGAGCCGGCGTCAAGGACAGCGCGCGTGACGTGGAGCGGCCCGAGCACGTTGAGCTCGAGCATCTCGTCGAGTGGCTGCTCGAAGGAGACCGACGCGGCGCAGTGGATGAGCACGTCGATGCCGCGCAGCGGTGCGTCGCCCTCGCTGCGACCGAGATCCGCAAAGCGCACGTCGCCGCAGCACGCGACGAGCCGGCCGTCGGCCAGGGCCGCGTCGAAGCGTGGCCCGTAGGGCGCCTCGGCGAAGGCCGAGGAGGCCCGTATCTCGTCGCTCAGGCGCAGGCGGGCCGCGTCGTCATCGGCCCCCCGGAGCAGCAGGCGCAGCTGCCCGATATCTGGCACCCCGCGCAGCAGCGCGCACATGATCGCCTTGCCCAGGAACCCCGACGCGCCCGTGAGCAGCACGGTCTTGCCGGCGAGGCGCTCGGCGATCGGGAGCTGGCTCGCTGATGCCATGAGGGCGGGCATCCTACCTGTCTACTGACTTGTCAGTAGAGCGCCCCTACCCCGTACGATCAGAGGCCGGATGGAAGCCTCGATCAGCCAGACCGTTCCGGCGACCTCGCGCGAGCGGATCCTCGAGGTGGCGCTGGCCGAGTTTGCCGCCTGCGGCTATGAAGGGGCGCGCCTGCAGGACATCGCGCGGGCGGCCGGGCTCTCGCATCCCACGCTGCTCTACCACTTCGAGTCCAAGGAAGGGCTCTACGCCGCGGTCATAGCGGCGGCGACGGCCGACTGGGCGGCCGAGACCCGCCGCGCCATCTCGGGCAACCGACAGGGCTTTGAGCAGATCGCCTCCCTCGTCGAGGCGGCCTTTCACTTCTTCGAGACGCACGCCAACTTCGTTCGCGTGCTGCGGCGGGAGGCGATCGAGGGCGGCGAGCGCCTCGGCGCCGCCAGCGCTGACGTGCTCGCACCGTTCGTCGCCGAAGGCGTTTCCTTCTTGGAGCGCGAGACCGCGGCCGGGCGCCTGCGTCCGCACGATCCCCTCGAGCTCATGGCCCTCTGCTACGCGGCGGTGTTCACCCACTTCTCAGACGCCGCATTTCGCTCGCGTGTGCTGGGCGACGACCCGCTGACCCCGGCGGCGCTGCGGCGCAGCCGCGACGCACTCCTCGCGCTCCTGCGCGCCGCGCTGGATCCGGGAGGGTGAGCGCAGGTCAATCGTTCCACCAGTCGGGGATCACCTCGCCGTCGCCTTCGTGTTGGGGTCCGAAGGCGAGGTACTCGATTCCGTCGGGCCCGGCCTCGAATGCACGCACGACGCCCGGTGTGACCCGGACCGCGTCGAGCCGCTCCAACTCGACGATGTCGTCGTCGAGCTTTACGCGCCCGGAGCCCGCGAGCACGACGTAGACCTCCTCCGCCTTGTCATGCTTGTGGGCGAATGGCTGACGCTTGCCGGCCGTGATGCGATGGTGGCTCACGCCGGTCTTCTCGGCCTCGAGGTCGCCGCTGGCGAAGCGCGCCTCTTGCAGGCCCTCGAATCCGAATTTCGGCGCGGAGTCCTCGACGTCGGTGAGCTTCTTGACGGTGTAGGGGGCGGCCATGGGCTTCTCCTTGCGATCGTGGGATGTGTCGATTCCTGCGGGAGCAGCGCTTCGCGGGGTTGGTGCCGCCTTGACTTCAAGTGCAGTTGAGGGTGCATGATGGAGCGGGCCAAGTCTTCCACCTTCGAGGAGCCAGTCATGATCACGTCACCGACCGCGAGCGAGCAGATCACCCAGGAGGTCACGTCCTGGCCCGGCGTGGAGGCGGGCACCGGCCGCCGCGGCGAGCTCGCCTTCACGGTCGGCCGCCGGTCGATCGGTCACCTGCACGGCGACCATGCCGCCCACTTCACCTTTCCCAAGCAGGTGTGGACCGAGCTCTTCGAGCAGGGTCGGGTCGTGCATCACCCGGTGTTTCCGGGTAAGCAGGGCCCAGCAGCTCGCAGGATCGAGGACGAGGCCGCCGTGCGCGAGGTGATCGAGCTGCTCCGGCTCAACTACGACAGGGTGGTGGCTCGCTACGGCCTTCCGCCGCACGTGAGCGAGCCGGACCAGCCGTCCGTTCCATAGCGTCATTGAGCGAGCCGGACCGCAGTGGCTTGTCGCTCAGCTCGACCCGCTGGTAGCCGGCGCCGCGCACGGCAGCCTCGATCGCCGAGCGCTGGTCCGCGCGATGCGCACGGGGGAGGTCGGCGCCCGCGATCTCGACGCGTCCGAGGTCACCGTGGTGGCGCACGCGCAGCTCGCGGTAGCCCAGCGCCCGCACCGCTCGCTCGGCGGCGTCGATGCGCGCCAGCGCGGCGGACTGCACCGGCGTGCCGTAGGGAATCCTTGAGGCCAGACAGGGGCTGGCCACCTTGCGCGCACTGGGGACGCCGAGCGTTTCGGCCAGCGCTCGCACGTGCTCCTTGCCCACGCCGGCTTCGAGCAGAGGGTGCACGACTCCGTGCTCGGCGGCCGCCCGCAGGCCCGGACGCCAGTCGCTCGCATCGTCGGCGTTGGCCCCCGAGAGGACGGTCTGAAAGCCCCGAACCGCAGCGAGCCCGTCCAAAACGTCGTAGAGCTCAGACTTGCAGTGGTAGCAGCGGTCCCGGCCGTTGCGCCGGTACCCGCTGCGCCGCAGCTCGTCGGTGGCGATCGTCTCGTGCGCGATGCCGATCGCCGCCGCGACGCCCCGAGCGCCCGCCAGCTCACCGGCGGCCAGCGCCGGGGAGACGGCGGTCACCGCGATGGCGCGATCACCCAGCGCGCGAGCGGCGAGTGCGGCCACGAGCGAGGAGTCCACCCCACCTGAGAACGCGACCACGGCTGAGCCGAGCTTCGCAATGCGAGCGGTCAGCGCCTCGACGTCGGCGTCGGCGAGCAAGGCTGGCGTCGGAAGTGCGCTCATCGGGTCGATTCCATCGCCCTGGCTGCCAGCGCACGCGCCCACACGTCGCCGACGGCGACGCCCAGTGCCACGGCCGCTTGGGCGCAGTCGTCGTGCTCGGGGGAGACGTTGACCACGTCCCCGTCGAGCACCCCGAGCTTGACCCGCACCGCTTCGCCACCGACCTCGACCGTCTGCCAGCGGCGCTCGAGCTCCACGCGCGCAGCCGCGCGCACGCGGACGCCCAGGGCGGTCGTGTGGCGCAGCATCGCCGCGGCGACGGCGCGCTCGTCGCCGGGCCGGCAGATCGCGCTGAGCACGATGCCCGGCCGGCCCTTCTTCATCTGCGCCGGCACAGTCCAAACGTCGAGGGCTCCTGCGCTCGTGCAGCGCTGCACCGCGTCGGGGACGAGCTCCCCCGGGAGGTCGTCGAGGTTGGTCTCGACGATGGAGACCGCGGTCGAGGCGGCGCCTAGGAAATCGGATGATCCCGCAAGCACGCGGACCAGGTTGGGGCGGTCGGAGCGCTCGCGTGAGCCCGCCCCATAGCCGATCGTCTCCAGACGCAGCGCCGGAAGCGGGCCGTAGGAGGAGGCGAGCGTCGTCACCATCGCCGCACCGGTCGGCGTGACCAGCTCCATCTCGACATCGACGCCGTACAGCGGTGCGCCGCGCAGCAGCTCGAGGGTGGCCGGCGCGGGCAGCGGCAGCGGACCGTGGGCCGCGTCCACGACGCCCTTCTGGGGCACGGGGAGGGGGGAGCAGATCAGCTCGTCGACCTCGAGCGCTTCGAGCGCGAGCGCGATCCCGCAGACGTCGGCGATCGCGTCGAGGGCACCGACCTCGTGAAAGGTGACCTCGCCGGCCGGCACCCGATGGACCCTGCCCTCGGCCTGTGCCAACGCCTCGAACACGGCGCGCGCTCGCGTCGCCGCTCGCGGCGGCAGTCGTGCCCCTGCGATGAGGCCTAGGACGTCGGCCAGGCGACGGTGCGCGTGCTGCTCGGGGGCCTCCACGGTCACCCGGGTCGCTCCAATCCCGCCGCACTCCACGGTCGTGGCGGTGAGCTCGAGGCCCTCGACGCCCAGCCCGTCCAGGCCCTGGCGCACGTCCTCGATGCTGGCGCCAGCGTCGAGCAGGGCGCCGAGGAGCATGTCCCCGGCGAGCCCGGCCGCGGCGTCGACGTAGAGCAGCCGGCTCACGCGGCTGGCCGGCCCGCGGCGCGAGCGATGCGGGCGGCGATCGTTCCCGCCCCGAAGCCGTCGTCGATGTCGACGACCGCCACGCCGTCCGCGCAGGAGGCGAGCATGGCCAGCAGTGGCGTCAGGCCGCCGAGCGCGGCGCCGTAGCCCGCGCTCGTCGGCACCGCGATCACCGGAGTGTCGACGAGCCCGCCGACCACCGATGCCAGCGCGGCGTCGCGCCCCGCCACGACGATCACGCAGTCGGCTGCCGCGAGCTCGTCGAGCGCTGCGGCCAGGCGGTGCAGCCCGGCCACGCCGACGTCCTCGCGGACGCTGACGCTGGTGCCCAGGAGCTCGGCGCGGATGCGCGCCTCGTGCACGGCCGGCGCGTCGGAGGTGCCGGCCGACAGGATGGCCACGTGACCGACGGCGGCCGGCAGCTCGCGCGGGATCCAGACGCAGCGCGCCCGCGCGTGCTCGAGAGCGGTGGGATCGACGCCGCGTACCGCGGCACGCGCGGTTCGGTCCGCGCGCGTGACCAGCACGCTGCCGCGGGCGTCGTCCAGGAGCGCAGTGACGATCGCCGCGACCTCCTCGGGCTCCTTGCCCTCCGCGAGCACCGCCTCGCAGGCGCCCTGGCGACGCTCACGGTCCAGATCCAGGCTGGCGAACCCGAGCTCGCGCGTCGCGGGTCCCGCGGCGCGCGCGGCGTCGAGCAGTTCCAGCAGCGTGCGCGCCGCATCGGCGTCAACCGGCATAGGGCTACAAGCTTACGGTCGCCTTGGGAGAACGCGGCGCAGGCCGGTGGCCACCGTCAGGCGGATCGCGTGCCGGCAGTTGGGTCGTGCGTGCCTCCGCGCCGTGCGGCCACGAACAGCACGCCAAGCCCGAACACGGTCGCCAGGAACCACACCAATCCGCCCAGGATCGGGATGAGGGCGATGAGGCGAAGGATCACCAGGCCGGCGATGAAGGCCAGGATGCGTCCGCGGTTGCCTCCGAGGATCCGGCGGCCGAAGACCCATGCGCTGGTCGTGTAGCCCATCGAGTAGAGCGGAAGCAGGGCGAGCAGCATGAGCAGGCCGAGCGGAAGGCCGACGAGCGTGACGAGCAGGATGACGGCGAGGATCGGGACCCCGAAGAACAGGCCGAGGCCCCAGGCGATCGAGCGACCCACGCGGTTCTCGCCGGTCTCAGACGTGGCCTGCGCCGCGCGCGGTATGAGCCAGAGCGCAAGCAGGCCCAGGAGCAGGGCCGATACCGACACCGCCAGCCAGGCGCCGATCCCGGTCGCAAAGCCGACGGGCCCAGCGGCCTTGTCGACATTGATCCGTTTGATCTTTCCCCCCACGTGGGCGCCCGGCGCCACCACCGGCTTCTCGTCCACGTACTGGACATCGCCGTCCACGCGCGCACCAGGCGCGACCATCGCACCATCGACGAACGCGAGCACGTCGCCCTTGACCGTCCCGGTGATCTTCACCTTTCCCTTGGCCACCACGACGTCGCCGGTCACCCGTCCGCTCACGGTCACGTCGCCGTTGGCGACGATGATGTCGTGGGCAACCTCTCCGCGAGCCACTGTCACGTCGCCGACGATGACGACCCGGTCGTTGTAGCTGTTCGCCTCGGCCGGGGCGGCGCCGACGAGCGCCAGCAAGCACGTGCACAAGAGGATGACGCGGGCCACGTCGCCAGCCTAACGCCGCGGCCGCCGCCGCGTGAAAAAGTCCAGCCTCTCCATACACTGGGCGGGTGAGCGGCACGCCGTCCCTCGAGGTGCGCCACGAACTGCGGCGCGAGGTCGGATTCGCGTGCCCGGTACCCATGTTGGGCGATCGGTGCGCCAATCCGTACCTGCGCTGGCATCACTTCGATCCTCCGTGGCGCGTGCGTCCGCACTACTGGACGCCCGGCATGATCGCCCTGTGCGCGCAGCATCACGAGCAGGCGGAGGCGGGCGAGTTCTCGGTAGCGGAGCTGCGCGAGCTCAAGCAGGCTGATCGGGACGGGGAGGAGAAGCTGCGCCACCGGCTCGGCTGGATGCGCGCCAAGCTGCTGGCGGTCGTGGGCGGCAACTTCTACTACGAGGCGCGCGCCCCGCTGCAGGTCGGCCCCCAGCCCGTCGTGGCCTTCCAACGCGACGACCGGGGCATGTTCACACTCGACGCCAACATGCCCTCGACGACGGGGGAACCGCGGCTGCGCATCGACAAGAACGACTGGATCGAGACTGGGATCCCCGCCGACCTGGAGTGCCCGCCCGGCGGCAGGCTCCTGCGGATTCGCTATGCGGGCGGCGACGTCCTCGCCATCGAGTTCCGTGACACTCCGACGGAGGCGGCGTTGCTCGAGCGCTACGGAGACACTGCGCTCACTCGTCACCTCGAGCGACAGCCGGACCTCTTCCAGTATCCGCTGCTCACGGCGGAGATCACCCTGCAGATCGTGGACGTACTCGACCTGGGTCCGCGGGGCGCCCGGACCGCGGGGCCCGATGTGCTTACAGCCGGAGCCTTCTCAGCGCACGCCTCGGTCGGCCTGCAGCTCTGAGGCGGCGGCTCGGGTCACTCCTCCTGCTCTGAGCTCTCCCCGCCCTGTTCGTCGTCGCCCTGGTTGTCTTCCGAGCGGGCGCCTTCGCCCCCCAGCGCGACCGCCGCCCTTGCGGTCACCAAGTGGTAGAGGACGAGCAGCTGCACGATCGCGAGGGTGTCCGAGCGATTGGTCTCATCGCCGACCGTGAACTGGCCGAGCTTCTCCGAGCGTAGGTGGCTGGCGAAGTGCAGCTTCTCCCAGATCGACTGCTGGATCTCCTCGGCGTGCTCGTGCTCGATGTCGCCCGGGATGCGGATGTGCAGGTCGGGCTCCTCCTCGAGCAGCGTGATCCCGTTCTCGCTCTCGAGGAACGGTGAGAGGTCCGGGTGCGGCAGGCTCTCCCGCAGGATCATGTGGGCGTCGAGCTTGTCGGGGTCGCCGTCCTCTGGCTCCCTGAACTCGATGACGACGTCGGCGTGGCGCTCCTGGGGGCGGATGAACTGCTCCGAGTCGGGCTCGCGCTTGTCGAGGTCCTTGTGCACGTCCTCTTCGGTATAGCCGCGCTTCGCGGTGTCGCGCTTGATCTTCCACTTGCGGCGCAGCTCTTCCGGGGGGGCCAGAAAGACGCGGACGTCGTAGGCGTCGCGCAGCCCCGCGGTGTGGTAGCCGAGCAGACCCTCGACCACCGCGAAGGGCCTCGGCGTGATGTGCTCCGGCCGACCGAAGGTGCCGTCACCGTGCTTGTAGACGGGCTTGAGGATCGGCTCGCCCTCCCGTATGAGGGACAGATGCTGCGCGATGATGTCCATGTAGTTGCACTCGGGGTGCAGCGGCGTGATCTCGCGCTCCTTGCGCTCCTCGCGATCGTACTTGTGGTAGTCGTCGGTCCCGACGTGCGTCACCTGGTCCTCTCCCAGGATGTCGACGAGCCCTCCCGAGATGGTTGTCTTCCCCGTCGCGGAGTCCCCGACGATGCCAAGGATGACCGGTCGCGGCATTGCTTGACCCCTCTTCGTGAGCTTTCCGGGGTCCGCGGATGCGGGCTCCGGGCACTGCGTGCGCCACAGACGTTATACGTGTTCGCACGATGGAGAGACGCCCGGGCGACGCCCGGGTCGAGCTAGGACTCGAACTGGCCGTCGTAGATCGCGAAGGCCGCGCCCTGGGGATCCTGCACGATGGCGATCTTCGCTATGCCGATGTCGATCGGACCGGCCAGCCTGGATCCACCGAGCTCCTGCACCTTCGCGAGCCCGGCATCGATGTCGTCGATGCCGAAGTACGCGAGCCAGTGCGGCGGGGCGGGCTGGTCGCCGAGCTCACGGACGCCGCCATTACCGCGATCCCCGTTCTTGATGATCAGATAGCGCTGCGGGCTGTCCTCGAAGGGCTCAGTGGTCCAGCCGAAGAGTTCGCCGTAGAAGGCAGCGGAGGCATCGACGTCGCTCGAGGAAAGCTCGTTCCAGGCCAGCGCGCCGGGCGCGTTCACCAAGCCGGCGCCGATGTGCGCCCGCGGCTCCCACACCATGAAGAACGCTCCCTGCGGGTCCTGGATGACCGCCATCCGGCCGGCCTCCAGGACGTCGAACGGCGGCGCGTGCACCGTGGCTCCGAGCTGCTCCGCATCTTGAACCGCGGCGTCGGCGCTCTCAACCGTGATGTATGAGTTCCACATCGGCGGCACCCCGGCGTCGCGCTGCTGCGGGGGCTGCGGGGCTATGGCGGCCACGTTCTTGCCGTCGAGGCGCATCATCGAATAGGAGGTCCCGTCGCCGACTGGCATGTCCTCGGCATCCCAGCCGAACACGCCGCTATAGAAATCCTTCGCGGCCGATTGGTCGGTCGTCGCGAGATCCGCCCAGGAAAAGGTGCCCG